>NZ_JBSICG010000023.1:0-87086 GCF_056156645.1 Enterobacter sp. Li2LvB3
TCGGCACAGTCTGTGTCGTCGTGGTCGGGTTTACCACTGGTGGCGCAATCAGGGCAGCCTGCTTTTTGGCGATATTCTGGCGGTAAAGCGTCGGGTTAACACTCGGCACAGTTTGCGTCGTCGTTGTGGTTGTCGTCGGGTTCACAACCGGCGGCGCGATCAGGGCAGCCTGCTTGTTGGCGATAATCTGACGATAAAGTGTCGGGTTAACACTTGGCACAGACTGTGCGATCGGAGTTGGTACCTTCATTGGCTGCGGGGTCAGCTGGGTCGGCAACACCGGGATTTTCTGCGGTACGGACTGTGCAATCGGCGTTGGCACCTTCATTGGCTGCGGGGTCAGCTGAGTTGGCAGCACCGGGGTTTTCTGCGGTACGGACTGCGCGATCGGCGTCGGCACCTTCATTGGCTGCGGGGTCAGCTGGGTCGGCAACACCGGGATTTTCTGCGGCACGGACTGTGCGATCGGCGTTGGCACTTTCATTGGCTGCGGGGTCAGCTGAGTTGGCAGCACCGGGGTTTTCTGCGGTACGGACTGCGCGATCGGCGTCGGCACCTTCATCGGCTGCGGGGTCAGCTGGGTCGGCAGCACCGGGTTTTTTTGCGGCACAGACTGCGCAATCGGCGTTGGAACTTTCATTGGCTGCGGGGTCAGCTGAGTTGGCAGCACCGGTGTTTTCTGCGGCACGGACTGTGCGATCGGCGTTGGCACTTTCATTGGCTGCGGGGTCAGCTGAGTTGGCAGCACCGGTGTTTTCTGCGGTACGGACTGCGCGATCGGGGTTGGCACGTTCATTGGCTTAGGTGTTGGCTGGGTGGGGATCTTTTGTGGTGCCAGTGTGCGAAGCGCGCGGTTCGCTGCATCCACCTGAAGCCTGCCTAATCGGGCATCCTGACGTGTCTGATCGACCTGCTTGAGCGCTGCATCATGAGCTTGTATCGCTTTTTTGGCTTCGAACGAATTCTGACCGTACGTAAGAATCGTATTGCCCATCGCAATATTGGCAATGTGCTCTTTATACATTGCCGTGCTATACGATTTATCCGCAAGATGGGAGAATTGTTGCGCACCCTTAAGGTTTGCAGCTGCTTGTTCAGGGGTTATTGCATATGTTGCAGGCACAATGCACAGAGCAACAACAGAGGCCAACAATTTAACGGTGGTTTTCATCTTTAATTTCCTGACGGTAATACTGGGGGGTTAATTCAAATCAGCAAAGTCTTTTATGACTTATTAAAATGATTTTCTTTGTCTTAAATTAGTCTTTGTGTTGTTGTCGCTGTGTCTTTGTGTTGTCTTTTGTTTGACTGATTTTAGAGTGTGTAAAAGTGTGTATTTTTGATTTAAATCATTAATCAGTGTTTAATAAGTCAGTATTTAATCATTTTTAAATCTGTATGTAGTCTGTGGCTTTCAGATGAAATATGTGTTTTTTTTGATCGGAAATTGTTTGAACCTGCTTTTTTAGGGGATTTACAGCGAGGAAAGGAACACAAGGGCATTTCTCGGAAGGATTGTTTTGTGTGAGCAGATAAAACGAATGTATACATTAAGTCTTTTGTAAGTCTTAATGTATACAATCACTGGAAACAATATGAACGACAAAAACGTGATTTTGCATATCAAGGATGTTGGGTATCGTGCCGGAGAGAACACCATTCTTCAGCATGTTGATTTTTGCCTTTCTCCTGGTGAATTCAAACTGATAACCGGCCCGTCAGGCTGTGGAAAAAGTACACTGCTGAAGATTATTGCGTCTTTACTCAGCCCTACCGAGGGGACGATTCTGTTTGAAGGGAAGGATATTGCTTCACTGTCGCCCGAAAGCTATCGGCAGCAGGTGTCATACAGCGTGCAAACACCTACTCTGTTTGGCGATACGGTTTACGACAACCTGATCTTTCCGTGGCAGATCCGTGGGAAATCACCTGAACCCGAAAAACTGATTGCCGACCTCGCCCGCTTCGGATTGCCGCAAGAGACACTGACAAAATCGATAACGTCGCTTTCTGGTGGGGAAAGGCAGCGCGTATCCCTGATCCGTAATTTGCAGTTTTTACCGAGGGTACTGCTGCTGGATGAGATAACCAGCGCTCTCGACGAGAGCAATAAGCGCAATGTTAACGACATCATCCATCGGTATACCCGCGAGCAGAACATCGCTGTGCTGTGGGTAACGCACGATGCAAACGAAATTACCCATGCGGATGATGTCATCAGGCTGCAGCCGCAGGGCCGGAAAATGCAGGAGGCAAACCGTGGGTGAGCATAATATAACCAACGGATCGCTGGCGCTCTCTCTGGTACTGGTGCTGGTGGCGATTGTCGTCAGTTACCGTGAAAAACTGGGGCTGGAAAAAGACATTCTGATTGGTATCTGTCGCGCCGTTTCGCAACTTATCGCTGTTGGATTTGTGCTGAAGTACATTTTCAACGTCAACAACGCGGTGCTGACGCTGCTGATGGTGCTCTTTATCTGCTTCAACGCGGCGTGGAATGCGCAGAAGCGTAGTAAATACATCGATAAGGCATTTGTTTCGTCGTTTATCGCCATTACTACCGGGACGGCGTTAACGCTCGCGGTTCTGGTGTTTTCAGGATCTATCGCGTTTTCACCGATGCAGGTTATCCCCATTTCCGGGATGATCGCCGGTAATGCGATGGTGGCCGTGGGGCTGTGCTACAACAACCTTGGGCAGCGCTTTAGCAGCGAACAGCAGCAGTTACAGGAAAAGCTAAGCCTGGGTGCGACACCAAAAGTGGCCTCGGCTCGGCTAATCCGCGAGAGTATTCGTTCATCGCTGATCCCAACGGTTGATTCTGCGAAAACGGTCGGACTGGTGAGCTTGCCCGGCATGATGTCAGGGCTGATTTTTGCCGGGATCGACCCGGTAAAAGCGATTAAATATCAGATTATGGTGACGTTCATGCTGCTGTCTACCGCGAGCCTGTCGACCATTATCGCCTGCTATCTGACGTATCGTAAATTCTACAATTCACGCCATCAGCTGGTAATAACGCAGTTGAAAAAGACGGAGTAAACCGTCTTTTGTAGGCCCGGTAAGGCGAAGCCGCCACCGGGCACTCTGCATCAGTACAACAGCGCGTACAGCTGGCGGCGATACTTCGATGCCAGCGCATCACCCGTACCCAGCGCGGCAAGGATCTCCTGGAACATTTTGCGCGCCTGACCATCCGCGGCGGCCAGATCTTTTTGCAGATGGCTGAACAGAAGTTCCAGCGCCTCTTCGTTACGCCCCACCTGATGCAGTTGCAACGCCAGTTGGCTTGCCAGCGCAGCATCGGCCGGGTTGCTGGCAACCTGCTGCTGGAGCTGCTGAATTTCAGGGGTGTCCGCCGCCTGTTTCAGCAGTTCAATCTGCGCGACCAGACCCTGATAGCGCGTATCCTGATCCTGAAGCGGGACCGTTTTCAGCACCGCTTCCGCATCTTCTGAGCGGTGCAGGGCAATCTGTGTTTCTGCCAGCAGCAGGCCAATCTGGCTATTCTGATTCGACAACTGCCACGCGTCTTTCAACAGTGGCAGGGCTTCGTCGTATTTACCTTCCTGCATCAGTGCGACGGCTTCCTGAGCTTTCAGCTCTTCTTCACGCGGCAGCACTTTATCCAGCAGCGCACGAATAACTTCTTCAGGCTGCGGCCCCTGGAAACCATCGACAGGCTGGCCGTTCTGGAACAGATAGACCGTAGGGATTGAGCGCAGGCCAAACTGAGAAGCCACCATCGGCTCGGCGTCGCAATCCAGCTTCGCCAGAATAAACTGACCATTGTATTGCGCGGTCAGGCTTTCCAGTACCGGCGTCAGTTGCAGACAGTGTTGGCTGCGTTCAGACCAGAAGTAGAACAGCACCGGTTTGGTCATCGACTGTTCGAGTGTCTGATGCAGGTTAGCTTCAGTAATGTTTACGATATTCTGTGCGGACATACGTCATTCTCTGTTTATCAGTTTGTTCTTACATGGGGGGCAAGCCGCGTTGCTTCAACTCAACCGTGTAAAATTTTGTCCATCATCCGGCCAGGAAGCAGGCGTTTTAACCAGCCAACGGCATGGGTGACAAGCGTCACCGGATAGCGCATTTTGGGACGATCGCTTTCGAAAGCATGGCGCACTTTGGCGACAACCGCTTCCGGGCCCAGCGTAAAACGTGCGGCAATACCGGGATTTTCGACCGGTTTATCTGACTGCGTCTGGTTCACGTTGTCGGTAAAGCGGGTACGAATCGGGCCGGGTTCAATCAGGCTCACCTTAATCCCGCTGTGACGCAACTCCATGCGCAAGGCATCAGACCAGGCTTCCAGCGCATATTTACTGGCGGCGTACGCGCCGCGCCCGGGGGTCGAAATCAGCCCCATCACGGAGGATGTCATCACGATACGCCCTTCGCCGTGTGGCAACATGGCGGGCAGCAGGCGCATAGTGAGCTGATGCACCCCGAAGAAGTTAGCGGAAAACTGCTGCTCCAGCTGTTCGCGTGAGATGGTGTGCAGCGGGCCGTAAACACCGTATCCCGCATTGTTGAAAAGGCCGAACAGGCGGTTGTTGGTAAGGGTAATGACTTCATCGGCCGCGCGTTCAACGCTTTCCGGTGAATCCAGATCCAGCAATATGCCGGTAAAACCCATCCCGTTCATGCGCTCGACATCTTCGGGTTTACGGCAGGCGGCCAGAACCCAAAATCCCTGACGTTTTAATTCGAGAGCACTTTCAAGACCAATTCCGCTGGAACATCCTGTTATTAAGACCGATTTTTGCATAACTTTACCTGTCAGGATCTCAGCTGTGTGACGAGTCATGTTTAACTAAAGGAGCCAGCCGTGTTGCCATCCAGTCGGCAATAAACGGCTGAGCATCGCGATTGGGGTGGATACCATCGTCTTGCATCCATTGGGGTTTTAGATAGACCTCTTCCATGAAAAATGGCAGCAGCGGAATATCAAACTCTTTGGCAAGCTTCGGGTAGATCGCGCTAAAGGCTTCATTATACCGACGACCGTAGTTGGCGGGCAGACGAATTTGCATGAGCAATGGTTTTGCATTCGCGGCCTTAATGTCCTGCAAAATGGTGCGCAGCGTTTGTTCCGTTTGCTGTGGCTGGAAGCCGCGCAATCCGTCATTACCGCCAAGCTCCACCAGCACCCAACGTGGCTGATGTTGTTTGAGAAGGGCAGGCAGACGCGCTAGCCCCTGTTGTGAAGTATCGCCGCTGATGCTGCCATTAATGACCTGCGTTTTTGCCTGCCATTTGTCATTAAGCAGTGCAGGCCACGCTGCGTTAGCGGCCATGCGATAGCCGGCGCTCAGGCTGTCACCCAGTACCAGTAACGTATCTGCCGCTGCCGCGCGGAAGGTCATCAGAATCAAAAACAGGAAGGGCAAATGCCAGCGGAAAACATTGTTGAAGTTCATCGTCTTAAGAAGTCCGTCGGTCAGGGTGAACACGAGCTGTCCATCCTCACCGGAGTTGAACTTGTTGTCAAACGCGCCGAAACCCTGGCGCTGATCGGTGAGTCTGGCTCCGGGAAATCGACGCTACTGGCCATTTTAGCCGGGCTGGATGACGGCAGCAGTGGCGAGGTTAACCTGGTTGGCCAGCCGCTGCACGCGCTTGATGAAGAGGCCCGTGCCGCACTGCGTGCCAGACATGTCGGTTTTGTCTTTCAGTCCTTTATGCTCATTCCAACCCTGAATGCGCTGGAAAACGTGGAGCTTCCTGGTCTGTTACGCGGTGAAAATACCCGCGAGAGCCGCGACCATGCCAGAGCGCTGCTGGAACAACTGGGGCTTGGCAAACGTCTTGATCATCTCCCGGCACAGTTATCCGGCGGCGAGCAGCAGCGCGTGGCGCTGGCACGGGCATTTAATGGCCGCCCGGAAGTGCTCTTTGCCGACGAACCTACCGGTAATCTCGACCGCCAGACCGGGGATAAAATTGCCGATCTGCTGTTTTCGCTCAATCGCGAACACGGCACAACGCTGATTCTGGTCACCCACGATCCGCAGCTTGCCGCCCGTTGCGACCGCCGGTTGCGGCTGGTCAACGGTGAACTTCAGGAGGAAGCATGATATCCCGCTGGTTCTGGCGCGAATGGCGCTCGCCATCGCTGCTGATTGTCTGGCTGGCCTTAAGCCTGGCGGTGGCCTGCGTACTGGCGCTTGGCAGCGTCAGCGATCGCATGGAAAAAGGCTTAAGCCAGCAAAGCCGCGAATTTATGGCCGGCGATCGGGCATTGCAAAGCTCGCGAGACGTGCCGCCTGCCTGGATTGAAGAAGCCCGCAAGCTGGGGCTGAAAGTGAGCGAGCAGCTCAGCTTCCAGACCATGACGTTTGCGGGTGACACGCCGCAGCTGGCGAGCGTCAAAGCCGTTGATGATATTTATCCGATGTACGGTGAGCTGCAAACCAATCCGGCAGGGTTAAAACCTGCGCCCGGCACGGTGTTGTTAGCCCCGCGGCTGATGGCGTTGCTGAACCTGAAAACAGGCGACAGCATCGATGTCGGCGATGCCACCCTGAAAATTGCCGGGGAAGTGGTGCAGGAGCCTGATTCGGGGTTTAACCCGTTCCAGCTTGCGCCACGGTTATTAATGAACACCGCCGATGTGGCAAAAACGAATGCAGTACAGCCGGGGAGCCGCGTCACCTGGCGCTACAAGTTTGGCGGCACACCTGCCCAACTGGATGCATACGAAAAATGGCTCTTGCCGCAGTTAAAACCGGAACACCGCTGGTACGGGCTTGAGCAGGACGAAGGGGCGCTTGGGAAATCGCTTGAGCGCTCGCAGCAGTTTCTGTTGCTTTCTGCACTGTTAACGCTGCTGCTGGCCGTGGCGGCAGTGGCGGTGGCGATGGGGCACTACTGTCGCAGTCGCTATGACCTGGTCGCCATTCTCAAAACCCTTGGGGCGGGCAGGGCGCAACTGCGTAAGCTGATTGTCGGCCAGTGGTTGATGGTGCTGGCGCTGTCGGCGGTCACTGGTGGCGTGATGGGGGTACTGTTCGAAAACGTGCTGATGGTGCTGCTAAAACCGGTGCTGCCTGCTGCCCTTCCACCCGCAAGCTTCTGGCCGTGGCTCTGGGCCGTGGGTACGATGGTGGTGATTTCCTTGCTGGTGGGGCTGCGCCCGTACCGCCTGTTGCTGGCTACACAGCCACTGCGCGTGCTGCGGCGTGATGTGGTGGCTAACGTCTGGCCGCTGAAATATTACCTGCCTGCGATTGTGGTGGTAGTGGTGGGGTTGCTTGCCTGGCTAATGGGGGGCAGTACCTTGCTCTGGGCCGTGCTGGCGGGGGCCGTGGTACTGGCGTTGCTGTGCGGCGTGCTGGGCTGGATGCTGCTTAACGTACTGAAAGGGTTGACGATAAAATCGCTACCCGTTCGCCTGGCGGTAAACCGTCTGCTGCGTCAGCCGTGGTCAACGCTGAGCCAGCTCTCAGCATTTTCGCTGTCGTTTATGCTGCTGGCATTGTTGCTGGTACTGCGCGGTGATCTGCTGGACAGGTGGCAACGGCAGCTTCCACCTGAGAGCCCGAACTATTTCCTGATCAACATCGCACCTGAACAGGTCACACCGCTGAAGGCGTTCCTCTCAGAGCACAAGATCGTTCCTGAATCCTTCTACCCGATTGTTCGCGCACGCCTGACGCAAATCAATGGAGAAGTGACGGAGGGTAATCAGGATGAGGCGCTTAACCGTGAACTGAACCTGACGTGGCAGGATAAACGCCCGGATCATAACCCGATCACCGCCGGAACTTGGCCACCGAAAACCGGGGAAGTGTCGATGGAAGAAGGGCTGGCGAAACGCCTGAACATCGGGTTGGGAGATAAGGTCACCTTTACCGGTGACACGCAGGATTTCAGCGCTACGGTGACCAGCCTGCGCAAGGTCGACTGGGAAAGCCTGCGACCGAATTTCTTCTTTATCTTCCCTGCGGGCGCACTGGACGGGCAACCACAGAGCTGGCTTACCAGTTTCCGCTGGGAGAGCGGCAACGGTATGTTGACCCAACTGAACCGCGAGTTCCCGACCGTGAGCCTGCTGGATATTGGCGCGATCCTGAAACAAGTGGGACAAGTGCTGGAGCAGGTGAGCCGCGCCCTTGAAGTTATGGTGGTGCTGGTGACTATCTGCGGTGTGCTGCTGTTGCTGGCTCAGGTGCAGGTCGGGATGCGTCAGCGCCATCAGGAGCTGGTGGTGTACCGTACACTGGGTGCCGGGAAACGTCTGCTGCGCACTACCCTGTGGTGTGAGTTTGCCCTGCTGGGGCTGGTGGCTGGTCTGGTGGCGGCCATTGGTGCTGAAACGGCGCTGGCGGTACTCCAGACCAGGGTCTTTGACTTCCCGTGGGAGCCGGACTGGCGGTTGTGGTTCACGCTGCCTGTTTGCGGTGCGGTGCTGTTGTCACTGTGCGGCGGCTGGCTCGGTACGCGGTTGTTAAAAGGCAAAGCGCTATTCCGCCAGTTCGTTAGTTAGTTCAGTGTTTGATGATTACGTACCGGTTTATATATCGGTACGTAATCACTTAGTAGCACAAATCGATAATATCCATAATTTTAGTAGCACAAATCATTAAAAACCCGCCCACACAGCCATATATTTTCCAGTTAATATTCACCTGCTAAATATTTAGCAGCGTGTCTATCAAGGAAAAATAATGACTATAAAAAAAACAGCGCTGGCGGCAACGATCGGCGCGGCAGTGGCATTGACGTCTTTCGCAACTCAGGCGGAACTCACTGTTCTTAAACAAGATCCACAGGCGGGCGATCCGCTGAGCCGTCTTAATTTCACCGTTGGCGGCAGTATCCGTCCTCAGTTCAACATGATGACTGGCGACGGCGACAAAGGTTCCTACAAACGTAATGGCTTCGACGGCGGCACCCGTTTCCGTTTCGCAGCAGATTACTATCTGTTTGATGACATCAGCTGGGTAAGCTACTACGAGCTGGGTGTGAACATTCCTGCGCTGTTCGACTGGGACAACCACTACAAAGAAGGTTCCAACAACACCTCTCGCCGGATGCTGTACACTGGCCTGAAGAGCAACACCTGGGGTACGCTGACCTTCGGTCAACAGAACAGCGTTTACTATGATGTGGTTGGCGCGAAAACCGATATCTGGGACTACGACATGATCGGCCAGGCACCAGGAAACGGTATCAACGGTGACTATGACGGTTCTTATCGTTCGCGCAAAATGCTGAAATATAAGAAAACCGTAGGTGATGCTGATATCTATGCATCCTATCTGTTCGAAGATAATGAATACCTGCCAGGCAACGGCCTGCGTTACAAACGTAAAGGCGGCGGTTCACTGGGTCTGGATTATCACCTGACCAAAGAGCTGACCTGGGGTACGGCGTGGAACTACACCCGCGCGGATATGCGTAATCCGGAAAATGGCGACAGCGAAACGTACAATCAGAACATCCTGGGTACGGCGCTGAGCTGGAAACCTGACAACTGGACCTTCTCCGCTGGTGGCGGCTGGTACCAGAACTTCCTGACCACTAAAAAAGTGTCTACTGATAACTACTTTGCTGGTGATGCATGGGGTATCGAGTACTTCGCAGGTTACACATTCCCAATCAATCAGTATGCGGTTAAAACTATCCAGCCTTACTTCATGGGTGACCGTATTGAGTACGTGAATGGTCGTAACTACCAGCGCATCGACAACGGCGTGGGTATCAGCTTCCAGCTGGATTACGGTTTCCGTGTTGACTACGAACACGTGTTCACCTCCAGCACCGACGATCTGGGCGATATGAACCTGGTGCGTCTGCGTTACGACTTCTAAGTTTGAGTCATGGGGTGCGGTCTGATGCCCTCACCCTGGCCCTCTCCCACAGGGAGAGGGAATAAAAACCAAAAACGGCAACCTGGGTTGCCGTTTTGCTTTCACCTTGCCACCCGGCTTTTTTCAGCGATCAAGCCAGTCTGCTACCTCAGCGAACGTCCCGCGATACACAATCTTCTCTGCTTTTTTCTCCAGCTGATAGCCGTACATCGGGTCGTAATAATCATTCAGCAGCGGCGCAAGCCAGCTAAAGTGCGCTTCGGTGCTGCCGGAACGCTGCTGTTCCAGAAGTGCGCTATCTAATAACGCGGTAAATTCAGCAAAGCGCTGCAGCCCCAGGCGCCGGCGAATGGCGAACAGACCGTGGTGCAGATACTCGCTGTACTCCTTCCAGCCAGCCTCTTCCCCATATGCGGCAGAAAAATCGGCCCACATATGGTCGAAATACTCTTCGCGCAGGCGTTCAAGGCGAATGTCGAACGGGTCGTCCACTACCACAATTGAAGACTGCACCATGCGATCGCGCAGGCACTCCGGCAGGTGGTTGGAGCCAATCATGCGGCCTTCGTCTTCCAGCACCCAGCGTGTGGCATCTTTTTTTAACAGCTCAACCGCCAGCTGGTTTTCGAAACTCGCCTGCGAAAGCTGCGGCTGGAGCGTGCGGCCAAACGACGAACCACGATGATGCGCCAGCCCTTCCAGATCAACCCCCTGCGCGTGCTGCTTCACCAGCAGGGTTTTACCGCTGCCGGTACAGCCGCCAATCAGCACCATCGGTTTTTGCACCTGCTCGACGGTGGCCTGAATGGCTGTCTGACGCAGCATTTTATAGCCGCCCTTGACCAGCGGATAATCAACGCCGGCCTCTTTCAGCCAGGCCTGGGCGATATGCGAACGCTGCCCGCCACGCGCGCAGCAGAAATAGCCATTGGGGTTTGCCAGACTTGCTTCGCGCCAGGCATGAATGCGCGCCTCGCGCGTGTCGCCCATCACCAGACTATGGCCGAGTGCCAGCGCGGCTTCAGGCCCCAGGCGTTTATAGCAGGTGCCGACGGCAGCGCGTTCGTCGTCGTTCATTAAGGGCAGGTTGATTGCGGCGGGCATCGCGCCCTGTGCGAATTCGATCGGCGCGCGAACGTCGATTAAAGGGGTATCAGACGCGAGGATCGCGCGATAGTCCGTTCCATCGTTCATGGTGATTCCAGAAGAGAACTAAGCAGTAATGATGGGCGGGAATTGTACGCCGGGGAAAGAGGAGGTCAACTCCCCGGCGGAGGGAGAACTATTTAAGCTTCGACTGTGCCCAGACAATACCGCTGGCGTACTCAGGCGGCAGCAGCGGAATAATGGCCTCAAGCGTCGCGCTCAGACGGCCTTCATCAGTGTCGTTCAGATTAAGGTGACCCACCTTACGTCCAGGACGCACTTCTTTGTCGTACCAGTGCAGATGCACCAGCGGCAGCTTAAGCCAGTCGTAGTTCAGATCGGTACCGATCAGGTTGATCATCACTGACGGGCTGTTCACCACCGGTTGCGGCAGTGGCAGGTCAGTAATGGCGCGCAGGTGCAGCTCAAACTGGCTGATGGATGCACCGTTTTGCGTCCAGTGTCCGCTATTGTGCACGCGCGGAGCCAGTTCGTTAATCAGCAGCCCGGCTGGGGTGACAAAGCACTCCATCGCCATCACGCCAACATAACCCAGCTCATGCATGATGGCCGAGAGCATATCTTCTGCCTGCGCCTGCTGTGCGGCATTTGCCTGCGGGAAGGCGACGCTGGTGCGCAGAATGCCATCCTGATGCAGGTTGTGCGTCAGCGGATAAAACACGGTGCTGCCATCGTGCGCACGGGCGCCGACCAGCGAGACTTCGCCGCTAAAGTTGATACCCTGCTCAACAATGCACTCACCGTAGCAATCGTCCGGCAGTTCGGCGGTTTCACTGGCACGTAAGCGCCACTGCCCGCGACCGTCGTAACCGCCCACGCGACGCTTCACAATCGCCAGTTCGCCGAGCATGGCAAACACGTCGTTCCATTCGCTTTTATCGGACAGCAATTGCCACGGCGCGGTCAGCAGACCAAGTTTGTCGAACAGCTGTTTTTGGGTCAGACGGTCGGCAATGATCGGGAACACGTCACGGTTAACAAAAGCGTTATGACGCGCCAGCTCACGGGTCAGGGCTGTTTCCGGCCAGCGTTCGATCTCAGCTGTGATTACGCTCTGATGAAAAGGCACGGCTTCCGGTTCGGCATCCAGCCCAACGGGCCAGACGGAAATCCCCAGCGGTTCACCGGCCTGGCGCAGCATGCGGCCTAACTGGCCGTTACCGAGAACGCAAACCTGCTTCATGCCGCACCCCGCGGGTCCGGGTTATCCAGCACCTCGTCAGTCTGGGCTTTACGCCAGTCAGCCAGACGCTGATGCAGGGCTTTATCGTGAGTCGCCAGAATCTGTGCGGCCAGCAGCGCGGCATTTGCCGCACCGGCTTTGCCAATCGCCAGCGTACCCACCGGAATACCGCGTGGCATCTGAACAATTGAGTAAAGGCTGTCAACGCCGCTTAATGCAGCGCTTTGTACCGGAACACCTAATACAGGAACCAGCGTTTTTGCGGCAATCATGCCTGGCAGATGTGCTGCGCCGCCCGCACCGGCAATGATCACCTCGTAACCGTTCTCTTCAGCGCTTTCGGCAAAGCTGAACAGTTTATCGGGGGTACGGTGTGCGGAAACCACTTCAACATGGTGCGGAACATTCAGGATTTCGAAGATTTCGGCGGTGAACTGCATGGTAGCCCAGTCGCTTTTGGACCCCATCACGATGGCGACACGCGCCGGATTATTGCGGGAAGACATGCGTCTTAAAACTCCTGTGGTGCGAAACACACTGCTTTCGAGGGCACAGAGAATAGCATGTAATACGGGCAAGGAAAACGGTTGCGCGGCTAAAACTTGAGCCGTTGTGGACACTCACACATAACAAAACAGACCGCATTTTGCGGTCTGTTTAGCGAAAATCTCTGGCGATTTTTACAGGAGATTTCCTGCTGTCAGGTTTTCTTTATCGAATGCATGGCTGACATCAATATGATTTTCCATGCTGGTGTCGATATTCGAACCTGCTTCTGGGGTGGAGAAGCGATGCTCCGCCGCCATCGCGCCAGTGGACAGGACAGCGGCCAGCAGCAGGGTGCTCACGATGCTGATTGTTTTCATTCTCTGTTCCTTGCTCATCGTATTGTCGCTGTCGCTTATCTGTTTACTGGCGGCACGGCAATCAGGGGTCTTATTTAGTCAGTTCTGCAGTCATGTGAACGCGGTTGTTGAACTGTGCGCTGGTGATTTTGTATGACGCACCCTGTTCAGCAGCCTGTGCGGCAATTTTGGCTTCTGCACGGTCAATGGTAGAGGCGGTAGCACTGACGCTCTGAGCGAAAGAACCGAAAGAGATCAGAGAAAGAGCGGCAACTGCAACGAAAGTTTTGATGGATTTCATGGTCGTATTCCTTAAGTGTTTTGTCTGTGGTAGGGCGTATTGCCCTGATGTGATAAATAATAGACCGACCATGGATTGATTAAAATCGAAACAATTTGCCGATATCATTCAAAAAAATTGAATGCGTTTGATCATTTAGTGCGGTGGGGTATCAGAAAGGAAATGCGATCAGTTCTACGCCTTCGGGCGTGACTTTTACCATTGAGCCTTCGCTGTGCCAGGCACCCAACACGACGCGATGAGCAGGTTCGCTGTTGGTGGTAAGCGAATGGACGTCCGGGCGATGGGTATGACCGTGGATCAGCCATTGCACGCGGTGTTTTTCCATCACATCGATAACCGCCCGTGGGTTAACGTCCATGATGGTCATTGATTTGCTGCTGTTGGCGGCTTTACTGCCTGCACGCATTTTCGCGGCGATGCGATTGCGGATAAACAGCGGCAGAGCCAGGAACAGCGTTTGGATCCACGGGGTGTGGACTTTGGCGCGAAACGCCTGGTAGCCGGTATCGTCGGTGCAGAGCGTATCGCCGTGCATGATTAACACCTTGCGGCCATACAGGTCGAGTACTTGTTCTTCCGGCAGTAAGATCATGCCGCTTTCACGGGCGTAACGTTTGCCGAGCAGGAAATCACGATTGCCGTGGATGAAGTAGCAGGGGACCCCGGAATCAACCAGCGCCTTAATGGCGGCGGCGATATCGTGGTGGAGCGGGTTGGGATCGTCGTCGCCAATCCAGGCTTCAAACAGGTCGCCCAGAATGTAAAGCGCATCGGCGTTTTTGGCTTCACCGCGTAAAAAACGCAGAAAACCGGCGGTGATCGCCGGTTCTTCTGTTTGCAGATGTAAATCTGCAATAAAGAGTGTCGCCACGAATTACTCGCTGACGGTCACGCTTGTAATCACAACGTCTTCTTTAGGAACGTCCTGGTGCATACCGCTGCGGCCAGTAGAAACGCCTTTGATCTTGTCAACAACGTCCATACCTTCAACCACTTCTGCGAATACGCAGTAGCCCCAACCTTGCAGGCTTTCGCCAGAGAAGTTCAGGAAGTCGTTGTCAGCCACGTTGATGAAGAACTGCGCGGTTGCTGAGTGTGGAGCCTGAGTACGGGCCATTGCCAGCGTACCACGAGTGTTTTTCAGACCGTTGTTTGCTTCGTTTTTAATAGCTTCTTTAGTTTCTTTCTGGTTCATACCAGGTTCGAAACCGCCGCCCTGGATCATAAAACCGTTGATCACACGGTGAAAGATGGTGTTGTTGTAGAAACCTTCGCGGCAGTAGTCCAGGAAGTTTTTAACTGTTTCAGGCGCTTTGTCATCAAAAGTCTTGATTACGATATCGCCATGATTAGTGTGGAAAGTAACCATTTTTGCATCCTGTTCCGTTATTGTGGTGCGTCAACCCATATTCGGGTCACATATAGGGGCTTGTTATAGCATAACCACAGGATGCGATCACCTTGCATTGTGTGCTGCTTCGGGTTTGAATTACGGGTAGAATACCCGGTTTTCGTCCACACACGTGTTTACATGGAATCTTCGATGTTAAAAATCTTTAATACAATGACGCGCCAAAAAGAGGAATTTAAACCTATCCATGCCGGGGAAGTCGGCATGTACGTGTGTGGTATTACGGTTTACGATCTCTGTCACATCGGCCATGGCCGCACCTTTGTTGCTTTTGACGTGGTTTCTCGTTACCTGCGTTTCCTGGGCTACAACCTGAAGTATGTGCGTAACATCACCGACATCGACGACAAAATCATTAAACGCGCTAATGAAAATGGCGAGAGCTTTGTCGCGCTGGTGGATCGCATGATCGTTGAAATGCATAAAGACTTTGATGCATTAAATATTCAGCGCCCGGACAGCGAGCCGCGTGCGACCCACCATATTCATGAAATTATCGACATCACTGAGAAGCTGATCGAACGTGGTCACGCCTATGTGGCGGATAACGGCGACGTGATGTTCTCTGTGCCGACCGATCCGGCTTACGGAAAATTGTCCCGTCAGGATCTGGATCAGTTGCAGGCCGGGGCGCGCGTTGACGTCGTTGACGTGAAGCGTAACCCGATGGACTTCGTTCTGTGGAAGATGTCCAAAGAGGGTGAACCAAGCTGGCCATCCCCGTGGGGTGAAGGCCGTCCGGGCTGGCACATCGAGTGTTCTGCGATGAACTGCAAACAGCTGGGCAACCATTTCGATATCCACGGCGGTGGTTCTGACCTGATGTTCCCGCACCACGAAAACGAAATTGCGCAGTCTACCTGTGCGCACGGCGGCGAGTACGTTAACTACTGGATGCACTCCGGGATGGTGATGGTTGACCGCGAGAAGATGTCGAAATCGCTCGGCAACTTCTTCACCGTGCGTGACGTGATGAAATATTACGATGCCGAAACCGTGCGCTACTTCCTGATGTCCGGTCACTATCGTAGCCAGCTGAACTACAGCGAAGAGAACCTGAAACAAGCCCGCTCTGCGCTGGAGCGCCTGTATACAGCACTGCGCGGTACCGACAAATCGGTGGCAGCAGCCGGTGGTGAAGCCTTCGAAGCGCGCTTCGTTGAGGTGATGAACGACGACTTCAACACCCCGGAAGCTTACTCCGTGCTGTTCGATATGGCGCGTGAAGTGAACCGCCTGAAATCAGAAGATATGGCCGCGGCCAATGCGCTGGCGTCCCATCTGCGTAAGCTCTCTTCGGTGCTTGGCCTGCTGGAGCAGGAGCCTGACGTGTTCCTGCAAAGCGGTGCACAGGCGGACGACGGCGAAGTGGCAGAGATTGAAGCCTTGATCAAAGCACGTCTGGAAGCGCGTCAGGCAAAAGACTGGGCAGCGGCAGATGCGGCGCGTAACCGTCTGACCGAGATGGGTATCATTCTGGAAGATGGCGCGCAGGGCACGACCTGGCGTCGTAAGTAGTTTTGGTGCGCGCTGATGCCCTCACCCCAACCCTCTCCCACAGGGAGAGGGCGTAAAAACTAAAAACGGCAACTCTGGTTGCCGTTTTGCTTTTACCTTCGTTTCCACCACAACAACCCCGTCAGCACCGCCCCCGGCAGCCATACCCACAGCAGTTCTGAGATAATCACCTGGTGCCCATAAGGTGTGGTGTAGCGCGACAATGCAAACGGCGCGACCCTAATTACCTGCCACGGTGCAAAGAAACGTTCATCCGACCACGGCCACAACCAGCCGACACCTTTACCTCCGGTGGTAATCGAATCCAGCAGAGTGTGCGACAGCAGCGACACGGTTAAAAACAGCCAGCAGCGCGTCAGGCTGGCTGTGAACCACCTTTTCCCGATCAGCACGCTGAATATCGGCACCACAAAAGCAAACAGCAGTGAATGGGTAAAGCCGCGGTGGCCGAAAATATTGCCATAGGCGACGCCGAACTTGAACGCAAGAACGTCGGCGTCGGGCAGCATGGCGAGAACAATACCGGCAAACAGAAGGCGAGGAGGGATGACTTTGCTTCCCAGGCCTAAGCCCAGGCAAAGGGGTACAGCTGCGTGCGTGATAACGGTAGGCATTGCAATTATCCATGGCAAATCATGGAAATATAGCAGCGAATTAACGGAAAGAGACCTGCCCTGAATTCTGATTTTACGCCGATTCCCTCGCAATGAGCTGTCCGGAAAGGGTGATCCGCTGGGTTTGCAGTTCCGGCTCTTTGAGCTTGCGGATAATCAACCCGGCGGCCTGACGCCCGGTTTCCTCGCTGGCTGACGACACGTAGGTGAACGACGGCGAGGTGAGATTGACGTGCAGCATATCTTCAAAACCCACCAGTGCGACCTGCTGGGTTAAAAACACATCTTTCCCGACGGTGCGGCCAACATGATGAATGCCTGAAATCGAGCCGATCATGGCGTCTGGCGAGTGGCAGAGCAGGGCGGTAATAGTGTTGTTCTTCTCAAGAAGCTGGCGGGTGACAAAACTCGCCGCCTGGGTGTCGTCGCTACAGGCGGGAGTGGACTCCTCACGATTCACCAGGCCGTACTGGGCCATTGCGCTGCGAAATCCCAGCAAACGCTGTTCCCGGATAAGGCAACCTTCACGTCCGCCAATATAGGCAATATTGCGATGCCCACGCTCGATAAGATAGCGTGTGGCGAGGTTCGCCGCCTGGCGGTTATCGCGCATCACCAGATTGCAGGGCTCATTCAACAGCGACTGTGACACCACAACCAGCGGTAACGCGCAATCACGGATCTGAGGGGGTAATGTCGACGTGCGGGTATCCGACGCCAGATAAATAACACCTGCAACGCCCTGTTGTTTAAACGAAAGCAGGCTGCGCTCCAGATGTTCATGATCGTTGAGCGGCTGGCCAAGAAAAACCATGTATCCTTGTTTTTCCAGCTCCTGAACAATGCTCGCCATCACTTTGATGGAAAAACTGTCGCTAAAATCGCGCAGGATCAGGCCAATAAGGTTGGAGGTGTTAGCGCGAAGATTGGCCGCGGCCGTGTTGTGCACATAGCCAAGCGTATTGATGGCAGCATGGACTTTCTCAATGGTGGCTTCTGAGATTTTCCCTTTCTGGCGCAATACCAGTGAGACGGTCGAAACCGAGACACCCGCCTGTTTTGCGACATCAATGATGCTGACTTTCTTCAAAACCGCTCCCTGAAATTTACCAATTATCAGCCAGATACAACAATGCGTCTCCCAGACTACAGGAGACGCGTCGTGCAGGCATCTTATTATTTGCCGATCATCGTGGACATGGTCTGGGCGATAAACTGTGCTCTGGCACCGAAAATCACCTGAATACCGTTGTCGCCCACGAAGACGACACCGCGAGCCCCCAGTCCGTTAAGACCGTCTTTATCCACGTCATCACTTTTTGACACTTCCAGACGCAGGCGGGTAATGCAGGAACCGACGGAGTCGATGTTATGCGCCCCGCCCAGCAGGCTGATGATCTCGGTTGCCAGTTCGGAATCAGATTTATCATCGGCGTTGGCGGTCACTTCGGTACGGCCCGGTGTTTTCACGTCGAAACGACGGATAACAAAGCGGAACGTGAAGTAGTAAATCAGCGCCATTGGAATGCCAATGATGATGGCGTTCAGGAAGTTGGTCTTATAGCCGTTAAACGATGGCAGGATCCCGAACGACAGGTAATCGATAAAGCCGGCAGAGAAAGATTTGGCGATATGTGCATGTAACAGGTACATCGTCATATAGGCCAGACCCGCCATGATGGCGTTAAAGACGTACAGAATCGGGGCGACGAAAATAAAGGTGAATTCAACCGGCTCGGTGATCCCTGTCAGGAAGCAGGTGAGCGCCGCAGAGAACAGAATACCGGCAGCAATCTTTTTATTTTTGGTGTGAGCTTCGTGATACATCGCCAGACATGCCGCAGGCAGTGCGAACAGCATCAGCGGGAACTCACCCTGCATGAACTTACCGGCGTTCTGGTAGGTATCGCTGCTGAAGGATTTTACCCCTTCTTCCAGCATCTTGAACCAGATGGTCTGGTCGCCGTGGATAACCTGGCCCGCCTGGTTGGTGTAATCTCCGAACGAGTACCAGAAAGACGGATACCAGATGTGGTGCAGGCCAAGTGGGATCAGCGCGCGTTCAACCAGGCCGAAGATAAAGGTCGAGGCCGCCTGATTATCGCCGTTAACAACCACAGAAAGCGCATCAATACCGGACTGAATATGTTGCCAGACATACGGCAGCAGCAGGCCGAGTAAAAACGACAGGAATGCCGTCGCAATCGCCACAAAGCGTTTACCGGAGAAGAAACCGAGGAACTCCGGCAACTGCATGGTATGGAAACGGTTGTAGCACCACGCGGCGAGAATACCGCAGATAAGCCCACCGAATACGCCCATTTGCAGCGTCGGAATGCCCACGACCATGGCGTATTTTCCGCCCTGGGAGGCCATTTCCGGCGTGATACTCAGTACCGTGCTGATGGTGATGTTGGTGACAAACACCGATACCGCCGCAGACAGCGCCGCAATACCAGATTCCGACGCCAGACCGACGGCGGAGCCAATGGCAAACAGCATCGGCAGGTTATCAAAAATAACGCCGCCTGCGTTCATCATCAGCGGCAGGTGGAATTTATCCCCGAAGGCCAGCAACAGACCTGCGGCAGGAAGCAGTGAAATTGGCAGCATTAATGCGCGACCAATCATCGATAACTTTGACAGCGATTTAACAAACCCTGATATCAGACTCATGCTGATCTTCCCCCGAGTAGCGCCTATTTTGGCGCTGTTATTGTAAGTAGAACGTTTTAGTAGAACGTTCTACTTATCGTGAGGAAAGGATGAAAATCGTGCAACTTAAATTTCACATTTCGACAGATGAAATAGTGATTCTTTGAAGTTGATCGATAATTAACCGTGATGTGTTTGGGGGATTTTTTATCCCCTCTCCCGACGGGAGAGGGGTAGGGTGGGGGCATCAGACGGCTCAGGCCGTAACGGTAACGCTCTGACCTTCAAAGCTCACGGTCTGACCCGCGACAATCTTACAGCGCTTGCGGGTTTCCACTGCGCCGTCCACTTTTACTTGCCCGTCGGCAATAGAGATTTTTGCCTGTGCGCCACTTTCGCTCCAGCCTTCCAGCTTCAGCAGATCGCATAGCTCAACGTGCGGGTGTTTACCTAATGAAAATGTGGCCATTTTACGCTTCCTCTACGTCGTGATACTCAACGCACGCCTGCAATGTATTCTGAATCAATGTGGCAACAGTCATCGGGCCGACGCCGCCCGGCACCGGAGTAATGTAAGACGCGCGTGCGGCGGCATCTTCGTAAACCACATCGCCCACCACTTTGCCGCTTTCAAGACGGTTAATACCCACGTCCACGACAATTGCGCCTTCTTTGATCCACTCGCCTGGAATAAAGCCTGGCTTACCGACTGCCACGATCAGCAGGTCAGCGTTCTCAACGTGATGACGCAGGTTTTTGGTGAAGCGGTGAGTAACCGTGGTGGTGCAACCCGCCAGCAGCAATTCCATGCTCATCGGGCGGCCAACGATGTTTGATGCGCCAATCACCACGGCATTCAGGCCGTAAGTGTCGATGTTGTAACGCTCAAGCAGCGTAACGATACCGCGAGGCGTACACGGACGCAGACGCGGCGCACGCTGGCACAGGCGGCCGACGTTATACGGATGGAAACCGTCGACGTCTTTGTCTGGTGCGATACGCTCCAGTACTTTCACGTTGTCGATGCCGGCAGGCAGCGGCAGCTGAACCAGAATACCGTCAATTTCTTTATCGGCGTTCAGGGTGTCAATTAGCTCAAGCAGTTCCGCTTCGCTGGTGGTTTCCGGCAGATCGTAAGAGCGGGAGAGGAAGCCTACTTCTTCACACGCTTTGCGTTTGCTGCCGACATAAATCTGCGATGCCGGGTTGCTGCCAACCAGCACAACAGCCAGCCCAGGGGCGCGAAGTCCGGCCGCTTTACGCGCCTTCACTTTTTCCGCAACCTCAGAGCGCACCTGCTGCGCAATCGTTTTACCGTCAATAATCTTTGCTGCCATCAGAGAGAAGATTCCGTCTGTAACGTTTGAAAGGGGGATTGCCTATATTTTGTCAGAAGCGAGCGCCGCTGTCAGTCACCCTTTGCGAGATTTCCTTCACTGGCCTCAAAGCCCTGATCAACGCATGGTCAATTTCTTAGGGCGGATTAGGATGTGACCTGGTTAAATCGCAGCGTTTTGACATATTTTAAAATACATTCATGAGCTACTTTGTTTCCTCTGAAATAATCATTCAATTTAACCAATTGATTGTGTTTTTTTTATTCCCGATATCCTCGGGAAGGGTATTTTACATATTTAAAGGAATAGCTATGAAACTCAGCAATATTGCTTCTACCGTTATTGCTACACTGGCGCTGGTTGCCGGTGCCGCTCATGCAGAAGATACCACGACACCTGTTTCCGTTAATGGTGGTACAGTTCATTTTAAAGGTGAATTAGTGAATGCGGCCTGTTCAGTGAATACTGACTCTTCCGAACAGACAGTTAATCTTGGCCAATATCGCACGGCGAAATTCACTAAAATTGGTGACACCACCTCAAATATTCCTTTCAACATCGTTCTGAATGATTGCGATCCGCTGGTGGCGAAAACCGCAGCCGTTGCGTTCACTGGACCACTGGATGCCACAGACAAAACCCTGCTGGCGGTGACCTCCGGTAACAACGACAACTCTGCCAAAGGCGTTGGTATCGAGATCCTCGACAGCAAATCCACCACACTGACCCCAGATGGGGCGACCTTCTCTGCAGCGCAGAGCCTGATTGAAGGGACTAACACCCTGAGCTTCACCGCACGCTACAAAGCAACCGCTGCCGTCACCGAGCCGGGTCAGGCAAATGCGGATGCAACGTTCGTGATGAAATACGAATAAGTCTGTTTAACAGGGAGGTTCACGGCCTCACGGATGAGGCCCGTCATACGCTAAAGCCGGGAACGAAGGATGACTTGGACTGGGATACTGTTGCTGCTGGCCTGTTCTGTTGCGCCATCAGTGATGGCACATACCGTGGTAGTGGATGGCGGACGCGTTCACCTCAACGGTGAGCTGGTAAATGGTGGCTGCGCCGTTGCGCCCGACAGCCAGAATATGCGCATCGACATGGGGCAATACCGTACTAATGCGTTTTCCGGTGTGGGGAGTTTTTCAACGGTGAATATCCCTTTCACCGTGCGGCTGCTGGACTGTCGCGTGGATGTCTCGCGCGTGGTGGCCATTCAGTTTCAGGGGGTAACGCCCGCTGAAGATCCGCAGGTATTTCTGGCAACCTCCCGGCCTGGAGAGACGCCCGTCAGCAGTGGTGTAGGGTTGGCACTTTTTGACGAACAACAGCGCCAGATTATCCCTAATGAAACGACCGTCAGTCGCTTAGCGATAGATGCTCGCGAGCTGGCTTTTCATTTCAGCGCCCGTTATCGGGCAATTTCCGAACACCTTGTACCAGGCCGTATTCAGTCGGATGTCTGGTTCACGTTGATTTATCCCTGACGCACCTGCACCTGCGAACAAATAACGAAAGGTATTGTTGTGATGAACACCCTATTTAAACCAGGACTGATTATTTCACTTATTTTGCTGCTGGTGTCGACATCTGCAAATGCCTCCGGTGGTATCGCTCTGGGGGCCACGCGCGTTATTTATCCGGCAGAGGCGAAACAAACGTCGCTTGCAATAACCAACAGTAATAAACAAGAGCGGTATTTAATTAACGCGTGGATTGAAAATGCCAGCGGACAAAAAGAGAAAACGTTCGCCGTTACGCCGCCGCTGTTTGTCAGCGAGCCAGACAGCGAAAACACGCTGCGGATTATTTACGCCGGCCCGGCGTTGCCCGCTGACCGCGAATCGCTGTTTTATATGAACGTGAAGGCTATCCCGTCGGTGAATAAATCCCATCTGGAGGGCAATAACGTCCTGCAATTGGCCATCTTATCGCGCATCAAGTTGTTTGTGCGGCCTAAAAATCTGGCGATGCCGCCGGAAGAGGCGCTTTCGCAACTCCGCTTTGAGCGTATCGGCAATCAGCTCAGGGTAAGTAATGCTTCGCCGTATTACATCACGCTGGTCAATTTAACCCTCGGCGGGCAGAGCCTGGAAAATCTGATGATTGCCCCGAAAAACGCGGCACAGCAAGCACTTCCTGCGGCGGCTGGGGGTGTCCTTTCCTGGCAGAGCGTAAATGATTACGGCGCCATTACGCCGGCGCGTAGCGTTAAGCTGTGAGCAGAGTCAGGGCGATGAAGACTTATCAATGGCGTGTCTGTCCGGTGGCTCTGGCGCTGATGACCGTACTCTGGCCGCAAACCGGCTTTAGCGAAAGTTACTTTAATCCGGCGTTTTTGTCTGATGACAGCGCGAGCGTGGCGGATTTGTCGCGTTTTGAGAAAGGGCATCAGCAGGCTCCTGGCGTCTATCGTGTGGATATCTGGCGCAACGACGAATTTATCGGCACTCAGGATGTGCGCTTTGAGAAAGCAACCGGGAGTACACCGCCGGTGGCGGGCGGGCTTTCGGCTTGTGTCACGCGCGCCATGCTTGACCGGTTTGGCGTCAATATTGCCGCCTTCCCGGAACTGGCTGATGTGCAGGGTGATGCCTGCGCGCCGCTCGCCACCGCGCTTCCCGGCAGCGAAGTCGTTTTTAACTTTGCCTCTTTGCGTCTTAACGTCAGCCTGCCGCAGGTGGCGATGCAGAACAGCGTGCGCGGCTACATTCCCCCTGAACAGTGGGATGACGGGATCCCCGCCGCGCTGCTCAATTACAGTTTTACCGGTAACCGGGGCAGCGACGACGACAGCTATTATCTGAATCTGCAAAGCGGGCTGAACTACGGTGCCTGGCGTCTTCGCAACAACGGCGCGTGGCGTTATTCGCAAAACAACGGTGAACGACACAGCAACTGGGAAAATATTGGTACCTGGGCGCAGCGCAGCATTATTCCCCTCAAAAGCGAGCTGGTACTGGGTGACAGCAATACCGGTAACGATGTGTTTGATAGCATCGGTTTTCGCGGTGGGCGGCTTTACTCTTCTGACAGCATGTACCCGGACAGCCTTCAGGGCTACGCGCCAACCGTGCGCGGTATTGCCCGTACACCTGCGAAAGTGGTCATTCGCCAGAACGGGTATGTGATTTACCAGAGTTATGTCCAGCCCGGCGCTTTTGCGATAAGCGATCTGAACCCCACTTCATCCAGCGGTGACCTGGAGGTCACGGTAGAAGAAAAAGACGGTAGCCAGCAGCGCTACACGGTGCCGTATTCCACCGTACCGCAGCTTCAGCGTGAAGGTCGCTGGAAGTATGACCTGGTGGCGGGAGACTACCGCAGCGGAAACAGTGAACAGGATACGCCGTTCTTTACCCAGGGGACGTTAATTACCGGTCTTGCCGACGGCTACACGCTCTACGGCGGCACGCAGCTGGCATCACGTTACACGGCGCTGGCCATCGGTGCCGGGAAAAACCTTGGTGACTGGGGGGCGATATCGCTCGATCTGACACACGCCCGCAGCCAGCTTGCCGATGACAGCCGTCACGAAGGGCAGTCGCTGCGCTTCCTCTATGCAAAATCCCTGAACGGATTTGGCACCAACTTTCAGTTGCTCGGCTATCGCTACTCCACAAAAGGGTTTTACACCCTGGATGATGTGGCCTGGCGCTCGATGGAAGGCTATCAATACGGCGACAGCCAGGATGACGACGGCGTACCGGATGTGCAGAGCTATCACAATCTGACGTGGAATAAAAAAGGGCGCTTCCAGCTCAATATCTCTCAGTCGCTGGGGGATTACGGGTCGCTGTATGTCTCCGGCAGCCAGCAAAGTTACTGGGGAACCAGCGAATCAAACGTCTGGTATCAGCTTGGCTACGCGGGTGGCATTCAGGGCATCAGCTATTCCGTCTCCTGGTCGTGGAATAAAGCGGTGGGGATCGACGGTACAGACCGGATCGCCTCGTTTAACGTCTCCGTTCCTTTCAGCCTGTTCACTCGCCACGGTTATCGACGCGATAACGCCATTGACCGGGCTTATGCCACAGCATCAGCCAGCCGTAACAATGACGGTGAAAGCAGCTGGCAAACCGGGATCAGCGGCACGTTACTTGAAGACCGTAACCTGAACTACAGCGTGACCCAGGGGCATACCAGCAATAATGGTGCCAGCGGAAGTGCCAGCGCCAACTGGCAAGCAACCTACGGCACGCTGGGGGTGGGCTATAACTACGCGCGCGATCAGCACGATCTCAACTGGCAGGTTTCTGGCGGCATCGTGGGCCACGAAAATGGCGTGACCTTCAGCCAGCCACTGGGGGATACCAACGTCCTGATCAAAGCCCCGGGAGCATCCGGAGTGAGCGTAGAAAACCAGACCGGGGTGAAAACCGACTGGCGAGGCTACGCGGTAATGCCGTATGCCACGGTCTATCGTTACAACCGTGTGGCGCTGGATACCAACACCATGAGCAACAATACCGATATCGAAAACAACGTGAGCAGCGTGGTCCCTACAAGAGGCGCGCTGGTGCGTGCCAGCTTTGATGCCCGGATCGGCGTTCGCGCGTTACTGACCGTCAGACGCGGCGATCAACCTGTGCCGTTTGGTGCCGTAGTTCGCGAAACCCAAAGCGGAGTCACCAGCATGGTGGGGGATGACGGACAGATTTACCTCAGCGGATTACCGCTGGAAGGGGAGCTGTTGATCCAGTGGGGCGACGGAATGCAATCCCGGTGCCGCGCGCACTACCGCTTACCCGCAGATAGCCAGAACCAGGCCATTACGATGGCGGGGGCGAGCTGTGATCGATAACAGGAACTCAATGATGAAATTTCCCCACACGCTATTGGGCGCGGTACTGCTGTGCGGCGCGCTGCCTGCGTGGGCAACGGTGTGTCAGAATGCGGACGGCGTCGCGAAGGACATCTCCTACGATCTCTCAAACGTCTTTGACAGCTCCAACAACAAGCCAGGGCAGATTGTCACCCTGGCGCAAAAATCCGGGCTGGTCGGGGTGAGCGCTATCTGCCCGAAGGGGACTTCCGGTAAATCGACCATGCGTAGCTACGTCACGGACTTGCCCATCACCACCGAGATAGACAGCTACAAGTATGTGAAGCTGAACGACTATCTGGATGGCGCAATGCAGATCCACGATGATTACGCCGGGACGTTTTATCCACCAGCGAAATATATTCAGATGGGTCAGCACCCTAACGTGCCGAACAACAAAGCGTTTCCGGTGACGGATTCTAAGCTGGTCTTTCGCCTCAGGGTGACGCGTCGGTTTATCAATATGGTGGTGATCCCGCAGCAGACCATGTTCAGGGTCTATGTCACCACCACGTCGGCCGACCCGCTCAGCACGCCGGTTTACACCATCAGCTACAGTGGCACGATCCAGGTGCCGCAAAGCTGCGAAATTAATGCCGGAAAAGTGGTGGAATTTGATTTTGGCGAAATCGGTGCATCGCTGTTTAGCCAGGCAGGAGCCGGAAATCGCCCGGACAAGGTTTCGCCACAGACAAAAACAATTGCCATCAAATGCACCAATGTGGAAGCCAATGCTTATCTGTCCATGCGTATCGAAGCTGAGCAAACCTCTGGCAACGCGCTGGTTTCCGATAACCCCGATTTGGGGTTTGTGGTTGCTACAGAAAGTGGCACCCCGCTGACGCCCAACAACCTGACCAGCAAAATTCCGTTCCGTCTGGATGACAGCGCTCAGGCGCAGGTGGGGATCAGAGCCTGGCCGGTCAGTATTACGGGCAATAAACCTGCCGAAGGGCGTTTTACCTCTCGCGGGTATTTGCGCGTGGATTATGAATAAAGGAGGCGCAATGCGACGCTGGAGTAAAGCACTGCTGCTGGTAACGCTGGTTCACGCAAACGCCCATGCAGCCACGGCACTGGGGGAAATCAACATTGAGCTGTATGGCAATATTGTGGATTTCACCTGTGTCGCGGAAGGCAGCGATAGCGACAAAATCGTTACGCTGGGCACCTGGCCGACAAAACAACTCAGCACCACCGGCAGCCGGACGCAGCCGGTACCCTTTACGCTGAAACTGACCGGATGCCCGCCCGGCGCGGCATCGATTACCTTTTCAGGAAAAGAGGACGGGAGTGATAGCGGTTTACTGGCTCTGAATGATTCAAGCCAGGCCAGCAATGTTGCGGTGGAAATCCGCGATCGGGATAAAACACGTCTGGCATTGCAGCAGGCCAGTCAGACGGTGGCGGTAGATGCCCAGGGAAATGCACAGCTGTCGTTTTATGCCAATTATATTGCCACGGCCGATAACCCCCAGCCAGGCAGGGCAGATGCCGATGCGACCTTCATGATTAATTATAATTGAGACTGACCGCACTCCCTGAAACTCGCATAAGTTGCAGGGAGTGAATTCAGGTTAAAGCAATTCGTGGGCCTTCGCGTAATCAATTAATTCAACAATACTTTGCACGCCTAGCTTAGAATAAATATTGGATTTGTGAGCGCTTATTGTTTTGTTGCTGAGCAAGAGTTGCTCGGCGATTTCTTTATTCGATAACCCATTTGCCAGATACCTCAGTACCGTCACTTCCCGGTTTGATAACGGCATGTCTATATCCATTCCTTTGTGTGCTCCCAGATGATTTATAAAGTTTAATGTTTCGGATGGGAAAAATGAATATCCCGTCAGTAACATTTCAACCGCATTATAGATCTCACCTAAATCTTTCCGCTTACTGACAAAACCATTTGCTCCGGCGCGAATGGCGCGCCCGGCGTAAAACGCCTCTGATTTTGAGGAGAGGAAAAGAACTTTTATGTCCTTGTTTAAGTTTTTGATTCTTTTGAGTAATGCGAATCCGTCAGTCCCGGGTAGTTCGATGTCCAGGATCACCAGATCAATCGCATGGTTGCGTATACAATCAAGAACTTCATGGCTGTCACCTGACTTGAGCTTAACCACGATATTTTTATTTTTCTGTAGCAGGACTTCTATCGACATTCTGACAATAGGGTGTTCGTCCATAATGATAACGGATGCCGGTTTCATTTTTTATGCCTCAGATTGTTAAAAGCGTTGTGCCGAGTTTTGCTAAAACTCTCGGAAAGCCGGAAGGATAATTATACAGATCCTTATACGGTGGTAATTCCCTGGAAGAGCGAAAGCATCCTTGTTAACGTAGTGACAAATTCATTGCCTCAGCGCGGATTGTTAAATTGGCTGATGGTGGCAAAAGGTGTTTTCTTATTCATATTTGAAACACGTCTTATTATACCGTTTAAGCTTTCTCCGAAAAGCCTGTAAATTATATTTTCCGTGTTGTGATGTATTATCTTCTGGAAGCTAATGGCTATTAATTTAAATTTAGGTGAAATCACCTTATATTTCCTGTACAGCAATGCAACATCTTTATGTAATAACAAAAAATGACATATTTCTCTATATGTTGATCGGTTGTTAAAAAATAAATCCAACACACAGCGCCATTTTTTCTGGTGTCAGTGAAGCGATCCCCTATGCAAGCCGTAGTGTCGTCAACAACAAGCACCGACTCTCTTCAGGAAAATATTGTGACTGAACAGCAGGATATGCTGTCCTTTCGGCTGCCAGATTGATGCCTTCCTCTCTAATCTGCTTGTTTTTACATCATTATCATCTTATTAACGGAATCACTATTATTTTAACGCTTGGTTGAAAGAACTGCCGGTTCAGGTTTTTGTGGTGTTTCGCGTTGTTGAAGTGGATAAATTAGGAATAGTTGTAATTTCGACAGTTATGTTAAAAAAACACGCTATATTGACAATTAACTTAAGTGATTTCCTAAAGGTCTTTAGGAATTAATGGGTTAGTGGATAAGTTAAAACGTGAACTCAGACAGGTTATTGAGCAGGTGCAGGAGTTCCTGACGATGATTTAAACCGAGTTTCTTCAGGATGCAGTTCAGACGATAAATGATCCGGCTGTAAGGCCGATGTTGTAAGTCGGCTATTTCCCGCAGTGATAGACCCTGGGACAAATACTGAAGTACGGGCCATTCATTGCGGCAGAACCACTCTTTTTTCATGCTCACCGGCACTGTGGCATCCAGCAGAGATTGTTGCATGGCCTTCGCGGTGAGCTGCCGCTCCAGGACGTGAAACGGCCCGGCGGCCCGACAAAAAAGCCGGGTGTCGTAATCATCCGCCCTGATCAGTAAATGAGGTATCAGAAAAGGGGAGTAGAGGCTCTGCCTTCTTAGCCTGTCCAGCATGTCGATAAGGGTAATGGCCCGGCTTTCGATATCCACAAGCAACCTGGCGGATGGCCAGTGGCCGAGCGCGCTGAACGCCTCTTCCAGCGTTTCGCAATCACAGCAGTTACTGAGCGGGGTGTTTCCGTTCAGAATACCGGTACGAAGGAAGTTATCCTGGGTGACCAGAATGATAAAAGGCGCGTGTGTCTTTTGATTCCGGTTAATTGACTGGCTCAAAAACTCAAGACGGTCGAAAAAGGGGGGAGGATAGGGCGAGTGTGTAAATCCCGGTGAATCACTTCCTGTCCGACGCCGTCTGTAGCGGCGTACTGTCATTCGCATAGCTTCCCTCCTGGCGATGACGGGCTAGTCCTCCGGCCAATACCAGCAAGGCCAGTGATAACCCTGGCCTAATCCTGCTCCTGCCTGTAATGCATACGCACGATCCTGGTCGTTTTCGATACCTTCGATAAGCACGTGTCCGGCAATTTGCGAACAAAGGCTAACCAGCCTGGATAACGCAGGTGTGGCACGTAATCGCCAGAACGCGACTTTATCTATTTTGATGCCGCATAATGGTAACCGACAGGATAAAAACGGCTGGATAACGGTTTCATCAACATCGTCCAGCCAGATGCGGTGACCCTGCCTGCTTAACAGCTGCAAGCGGTGGGTAACAGACTCACGCTGCCCGGAAGAGAGGCTGAAGAAAGACGCCGGCTCGACAATCTCAATATTGAGTGGTGAGCTTTTCAGCTGCATCAGCTGGTGAAACGCTTTGCCTACCGTTAATACGGTTATCGGCAGATTGATAAAAAGGTTATTGCAGTTGAGGGCGTTTTTTAACGTGCAGAGCTGTGCTTCAAGCAACATAAGCGACTGAACCGCCGACTGGCGCTGAAAAAAACGTTCGCTTTGCTGGTGGGGAGATAACACGCTGAGCACTTCCGCACCCACGGTATGCGAAGTAGAGAGGGCAACTATCGGTTCAAGTTTGATCCCGGTGATATTGCGAGAGATGTGCTGTAAGCGGGGGAATTGCACTGCCACGCCGTCTTCCTGTTGTCTGCCAGTCTTCGCCATAGAGTGAAGGAGCCTGGCGCCAGAAAACAGCGGGCGTTACTTAAATGCAGCTAAGCCTTTTCGCAGCGGGAAGCGCGAGGGCAGAATGAGGGTAAATGTTGAAAAAACAGACGTATTTACAATCGGGTAGCGCATATCGGCACAGAAGACCGACAATCATACCAAAAGGCATTGACTCACCTGCCATTGACCGTATAATTCCACGCGTTTCACCACTGCGAAGTTTACGCTTCTCCGTGCGCCCTTAGCTCAGTTGGATAGAGCAACGGCCTTCTAAGCCGTAGGTCGTAGGTTCGAATCCTACAGGGCGTACCATTCAGGTCATCGTTTTATCAAAACACCCATTTCACCGCCGTAAAACTCTCTTATGCTCCTGCACGTCATTTTTTGAATAATGCTGTGTATTTCACCTCAGTAACGTGTAAATTCAATTGCCTGAAATAAATAGAACGCTAATTAAATAATGTATTTTGAATCTTAAGGTTTTCCTAATCTTTAATATATCCATATTTTTTTCTTAGATTTTTATCATTTTAAATTCGCGTAAAAGCCTATTTTAGACTTTTACGTAAAAACATGACTGATAGTAATTATCATTAGCGTTTTTGTATGCTTTAATCCGTATCCGCAAAGCCATTCGTTGTGATTTACTTTGGTCTATTAAGGATATGTTCATGAATTCTCGCGTATTGTCATGCTTCTCGCTTGCATTATTGTCTTCATCACTTTTCCTTTCAACTCAGTCTGTTGCGGCTGAAAACAACGAAGGTATCGTTGTTTATAACGCCCAGCATGAAAATCTGGTGAAGTCGTGGGTTGATGGTTTTACTAAAGAAACAGGGATTAAAGTCACACTGCGTAATGGCGATGACAGCGAGCTGGGTAACCAGCTGGTTCAGGAAGGAGATGCATCACCTGCGGATGTCTTCCTGACCGAAAACTCCCCATCAATGGTACTGGTTGATAATGCAAAACTGTTTGCGCCATTAGATGCGGCCACTTTAAAACAAGTCCCTGCGGAATATCGTCCTGCGCACGGCCGCTGGATCGGTATTGCTGCACGTAGCACCGTCTTTGTTTATAACCCGGCTAAGCTGAGCGAACAGCAACTGCCTAAATCGCTGATGGATCTGGCAAAACCTGAGTGGAAAGGCCGCTGGGCTGCTTCCCCGTCTGGTGCTGATTTCCAGGCAATTGTCAGTGCGATGCTGGCGCTGAAAGGCGAACAGGCTACCCTGGACTGGCTGAAAGCGATGAAAGCCAACTTTGTTGCCTATAAAGGCAACAGTACCGTGATGAAAGCGGTCAACGCTGGTCAGATTGATGGCGGCGTGATTTATCATTACTACCGTTTTGTTGATCAGTCCAAAACCGGTGAAAACAGCAAAAATACCCAACTCTATTACTTCAAACATCAGGATCCGGGCGCGTTCGTGAGCCTCTCTGGCGGCGGTGTTCTGGCGTCCAGTAAGCATAAAGAGCAGGCGCAGGCGTTCATTAAGTGGATCACCGGTAAAGAAGGTCAGGAGCAGCTGCGCACTAACAATGCATTCGAATATGCCGTAGGCGTTAACGCCGCGTCTAACCCGAAACTGGTTCCGCTGAAAGATCTTGATGCACCAAAGGTTGAGCCTTCTACACTCAACAGTAAGAAAGTCATTGAGCTGATGACACAAGCGGGCCTGCTGTGATCCTAAGAGTTAAGTGAAAGCCTTATGTCTGGTTTGAGTCTCGACCTCGGTAAAAGTACATCTCGCCAGCCGCCCCGCAAGCGGCCGGCGTTGCCGATGGTTGTGTTAGCTGTACTGTTTTCATTGATGGCGCTTCTGCCTTTAGGTTTTATCATTGCCATTGGCTTTGAGACCGGCTGGGAAACCATTAAGGCTCTCGTGTTTCGCCCGCGTGTTGCTGAGCTGCTCAGCAATACGTTGTGGCTGACGGCGTTAACGGTGCCTTTGTGTATTGTCCTGGGTGTCTCCATCGCCTGGTTGACTGAGCGTACTACGCTTGCGGGCCGTCGGGTCTGGTCAGCGCTTGCCGTTGCGCCGCTGGCGATCCCTGCATTTGTCCAAAGCTATGCCTGGATAAGTGTCGTGCCTTCTATGCACGGTCTCTCTGCGGGTGTATTTCTCTCCGTACTTGCCTACTACCCGTTTATCTATATGCCTGTTGCTGCGGTTCTGCGCCGCCTTGACCCAACGCTTGAGGATGTGGCCTCTTCGCTCGGTACGCCGCCGTGGCGGGTGTTTTTCCGCGTGGTGTTGCCGCAGTTAAAACTGGCGATTTGTGGCGGGGCGCTTCTGGTTGCGCTGCATTTGCTGGCGGAATATGGCCTGTACGTCATGATCCGCTTCGATACCTTTACGACCGCGATTTACGACCAGTTCCAGTCAACGTTTAGCGGCCCGGCGGCCAATATGCTGGCGGGTGTGCTGGCGTTGTGCTGCCTGGCGATTTTGCTGCTTGAAGGCGCAACGCGCGGTAAAGCCCGCTATGCCCGTATCGGATCCGGCGCAGCGCGCGAGCAAAAACGCTGGCCGCTGAAACCGGCTGCGGCTGCGATGGGGCAGGTGCTGTTTGTGGCGCTGGTTATTCTGGCCCTGGGTGTACCGCTCGTTGTGCTGTGTCGCTGGATCTGGCTTGGGGGCGTACAAAACTGGATGAGCGCCGATCTCTGGCTCTCGCTTCGCCAGACGCTGGTACTCGGCGTGGGTGGCGCGCTGCTGACCACCGTCTGCGTGATTCCCATTGCCTGGCTCGGTATTCGCTATCCGCATCACGTGTTCAGGATGCTGGAAGGGTGCATTTACATCACCAGTTCACTACCGGGGATCGTGACGGCGCTGGCGTTGGTGACGGTAACAATCCATTACGCGCGGCCGATTTATCAAACCGAAGTCACGCTGTTCCTCGCCTATCTGCTGATGTTTATGCCCCGTGCGCTGATCAACCTGCGGGCCGGCATCGCACAGGCGCCGGTAGAGCTGGAAAACGTTGCCCGCAGCCTGGGTAGCTCTCCGGCAAAAGCACTCTGGAGCGTCACCATGCGGCTTGCCGCCCCCGGTGCGGCGGCAGGTGCTGCGCTGGTGTTCCTTGGCGTCAGTAACGAACTCACCGCGACGCTGCTGCTCTCGCCGCTGGGGACACGCACGCTTTCAACCGGCTTCTGGGCGCTGACCAGTGAGATTGATTACGTTGCTGCGGCGCCTTACGCCATGCTGATGATCCTTATCTCACTGCCGCTGACCGGTATCCTTTACATGCAGTCTAAAAAAATCGCAGGGCTTTGACATGCTTGAACTAACGTCGATTTCTAAATCATTTGCCGATGCGCTGGTGCTCGATAACCTGAACCTGACCGTCGCGCCAGGAAGCAGAACGGCGATTGTCGGGCCGTCGGGTTCAGGAAAGACAACGCTGCTGCGTATTCTTGCCGGTTTTGAAACGCCGGATGCCGGGCGCATTGTGATGCAGGGGAAAACGCTGTTTGATGAGGAGAATTTTGTTCCTGCTCATCAGCGTGGGATCGGTTTTGTTCCGCAGGAAGGGGCGCTGTTCCCGCACCTCAATGTGGCAGACAACATTGCCTGGGGGCTGGAAGGCACCCGGCAGGAAAAACGCCAGCATGTTGAGGCGCTTATGGAGATGGTGTCGCTCGACAGGCAACTGGCAACGCACTGGCCTCATGAGATTTCCGGCGGTCAGCAGCAGCGCGTCGCACTTGCGCGTGCCCTGGCACAGCGTCCGTCGCTGATGCTGCTGGATGAACCTTTCTCCGCGCTTGATACCGGACTTCGCGCTATGACGCGCAAAGCAACGGCGGATCTGCTCGCTGACGCGGGCGTGGCGTCTATTCTTGTGACCCACGATCAGAACGAAGCCCTGTCATTCGCGACCCAGGTTGCCGTGATGCGCTCAGGGCGTTTCACCCAGGTGGGGACGCCTTTTGAGGTTTATACCCAACCGGTGGACGAAGAAACCGCGCTGTTCCTGGGCGATGCGCTGGTCCTGCCTGCACAGCTCAATGCCGGGCGCGCGATTTGCGCGCTGGGTGAAGTCCTGACTGATGATGATAAGGCAACGGGGCAGGGACGTATGATGCTGCGCCCGGAACAGCTCCGCGTGACAGCGTGCGCGCCGCATGAAAGCCAAATCTCCATTCTTGACGTCGATTTCACCGGCCACTTATCCACGCTCACACTGGCACTTGCCGGGCAGCAAGCACCGCTTATCCTGAAAACAGTGAGCCAGCCGGGTTGGAACTCGGGCACGTCTGTACGTATCGATATTGCCGGTAAGGCCCGTGTTTTTTGCGTTTCGCAGGCCTGAAAGAAATTCTTAATACTCGTTAGTATTTTCCGGCAACGGGTTGTTATAAAAGATTTTTTCCAGGCATGTGGCATTTCCTGAGTTTCTCTACCATGCTGATAAAACCTCACCAAGAAAAGTGAGGTTTTACGTGGTTGTTTATTAATCTCAAGGAAAAAAGGTTATGAAAAAAACAATTGCTATTTTGATGGGAACGGCGTTTCTGTTTACGACTAATGTCTTTGCTGCTGAACTGATGACTCGTGCAGACTTTAATAAAGTCGCGTCCCAGTATAAAAAAATCGGCACTGTCTCCACTTCGAATGAAGTATCGGTCGATGATGCGAAAAAAGAGCTGATTGAGAAAGCGGATAAGAAAGGTGCTGATGTTCTGGTGCTGACTTCCGGCAATACGAACAACAAAATTCATGGCACGGCCAATATCTACAAGAAAAAGTAATACAGTGAATGCCACCCCGGAATGACGGGGTGGCGTTCCGTCCTTTCTTATTGCGTGATATGTCCCTTTTGCAGCATCGCCATCCTGACCAGCTCCTCAATATGAACGGCCCGGGAGAAATGATACCCCTGCATAAAGTCGATTTTTTTCCCCCGCAGGTAGTCAGCCTGGCACTGCGTTTCCACCCCTTCTGCGATGATCCTTAACTGCATTTTATTCGCCAGCTCGATAAGACTGTCGACAAGCCGTGTGTCGCCGTTTTCACCAATCTGGCTGACAAACAGTTTGTCTATCTTGATGAATTCAGGTGCCAGGGCGTGAATATAAGAAAGATTTGAATACCCCGTCCCGAAATCATCCAGCGCCACGGCGATATTGGATTTTCGCAGCGTGGCAAACCACTCGCTTAGCTGGGGCGTGAAATGCAGGGGGTGTCGTTCAGTGATTTCGATAACTACCTGGACCTGGCCAGCATCGAGCTTGTGCAGCAGCTCAACGGTATCGGATTCAAAGCGGGGATCGAGGCAGTTATGGGCGCTGAGGTTAAGGCAAATATACAGCCCGTCAGGGAAAAACTTGATCCGGTGCTGGAGGTCGGCGATGACCTGCTGAATCAGTTGATGCGTTAATAACGCAATCAGGTTGTACTGCTCCGCCAGGGGGATAAAGGTATCAGGAGAGATATGGCCATAAAGCGGATGCTTCCAACGGGCAAGCACCTCTATCCCGGCTATCTTCCCCGTCTGGCTGTCGAAAAATGGCTGGTAAAACGGCACGATCTGGCGCTGGTTGATGGCCTCCAGCAAAGTTTTTGCCGGGGTATGGGTAAACACGCGGGACAAGAGCGTGCCGATGCCAGAGAACAGTGACGGAGAGTGCTTAGGTGAAAGAATCATAGCTCGCCTGTTGATGTGAAGTCGCCAGGACATAGCCTGGCGACGGAGGGAAATGGTCAGAATTTGACCCAGGCATCCTGGTCGTTTGCTGTTGGTCTGGTGCTGGCCAGCGGGCCAGTCTGGTTTCTTGCACTTACCCGACGCGGCTCAGCGCGGGTACTGGCGTCTCTGGATACCCGGAAAATCGATACCACTTTCTCAAGCTGCACGGCCTGATCTTCCAGCGAACTGGCGGCAGCAGAAGACTCTTCCACCAGGGCGGCGTTTTGCTGCGTGGTGGTGTCCATTTCAGCCATGGCCTGCGCAATTTGCGAAATCCCCCGGCTTTGTTCGTCGGTTGCTGCGGCAATCTCGCCCATGATGTCGCGCACCTGGGCGACGGAGGTTTCGATTTTGGTCATCGCATTGCCTGCGCTTTCAACCAGGTTAAAACCAGTATCAACGTGAACTACGGATTCGTTAATCAGGTTCTCAATCTCTTTGGCAGACTGCGCACTGCGCTGGGCGAGGGTGCGCACTTCGGCAGCGACGACGGCAAAACCTTTCCCCTGGTCCCCGGCACGCGCGGCTTCAACGGCGGCATTCAGCGCCAGAATGTTGGTCTGGAAGGCGATACTGTTAATCACCGTGGTGATTTCAGAAATACGGTGCGAACTGCTGCGCACGTTTTTCATGGTGTCGATCACTTTCTGCGAGATCTGGCTCCCCTGGCTGGCATTCTGCGAGGCCTCTTCCGCGAGCAGTCTTGCATGGTTGGCGTGCTCTGCGTTGAGTGCCACGGTTGAGGTCAGCTCTTCCATACTGGCGGCGGTTTCAACCACGGCGGCAGACTGTTGCTCGGTGCGCGAGGACAAATCCATATTCCCCGCTGCAATTTCTGATGACGAACGGGCAACGCTTTCTACCCCATCACGCACATCGTTGATGATGTTTTTCAGGTTGCTGTTCATTGTGGAAACGGCCTGCATCAGCAACCCCGGCTCGTCACGGCGAGTGCTGGACAGCGAACTGGTGAGATCGCCTTTGGCAATCTGTTCTGCCACGTTCAGGGTTTCGTTCAGCGGCCGGGTGATGGAGAAGGTGATACCCAGCGCCAGCAGGATGCCGGCAATAATCCCGATAGTGGCGACGGTACCCATCTGGATTTTCACGTTGCCTACGGTTTCCGTCACTTTTTCCTGCTGTAAGAGGAACAAGGTCTGGATTGAATGCGTCACTTCCAGCGCCTGAGTGGCCATTTTCGATGAAAGCGCATTCTCTTCACCCCACACGCGTTGGTAATTATCAATTTCAGCCGTAATCGCGTTAATGTCCTGGATCCCTTTCTGGATCCACGGCTTTTGCTCTTCCGGCACATCCTGAAACAGGCGTTCAGAGTCCGCTAAGCCCGCGGCTAAGCGGCTACGCAGGTACTGTTCGATTTTGTCATTGGGCTGCGTTTTAAAAATGCTCATCTGCGAGTCGATATCGCTCATCAAAAACGCGATCTGCGCCGCAACCAGGGACTGCAGAGGTGACAGCGTTCCGCTGCGGCTGAGCTTATCTGCCACCACAGAGTTATCGCACAGTTCATCGGTATTGAGCTTCGCCTCGACGGCGTGCTTTTGTTCAAGTGCATTCAGATAAGGGCTCTGGATGGCAACATAGTCACCGATCGCCGTTGCCGTGCGCTCGAGTGCCGCTTTGTTTTTCTCAAACCAGGTAAATTGCTCAAGCGTCGCAATGGCGGCCTGCATATGGGATGTGGCGCTCTGAACCTGATCGAGATACTTTTTGTCAAACGTAAACTGATAGTTCAGCCGACCGGTCCGCATTTCGGCAAGCGAATTAGAGAGATCCTCGACCAGGCCATTTTTATCCACTTTATCCCGGATATCGACGAGCCCGAGCAAGCCTGATGAAAGGATCGCAATGGCAAAAAGTAATACGGTTGCAAAACCCAAAAAGAGTTTTTTCTTGATTTTGAGATTTGAAAATAAATGGACAATATTCATTTTTTTATTCCGTTCCCGTAATATGCATAGCGATCAACGGGTTTATGCTTATCTATCATCATTAAGGCGTCAGGCGAAAAAAAAGCCCTTCGCACTCTCGTGGTCAGGGCAAACACCTGGGTTGACATCACTCACTCAGGGTATCTGTCTTCTCCTCTTTTTTAACGGAATGAGCCGGGAGTTCGCTCATTCTGTAATAAACGGGGATTACATCGGGATAATTGATGATGTAACCACGCCCTTTAATATTGCGAATAAAATCGTCGGGGATGCCAAGCAGACTGAGCTTGTTATTAAGATTGTGCAGGACCTGCCATAATCGTTGTGTCGAGGGGCTAAGGTTGTGCGCCTCCCATATTTTTTCAAATAACTCTTCTTTAGTGACCGGTTTCGTTCTGCCGTTCTCCAGCAGAAAAAGAAAGAGCCGTAGCATCGTTTCATTAAAATAAATAGACGCAAATGCGATGCTTTTATCGGTATGGCTACCTGTGAGTCTGTATAGCCTGCGATTAGAAATATCGAAATGAATTTCATCACCGATCATAAATCCATATAGACGATAGCCCATATCTTCTACCCACATTAAATTAAAACTGACATGCACCCCTACATATAAGCATTGAGATAATCCACACCGTTTATGTGGTGGATTATATGGCTGCTATCAATGCTTTCCAATACACAACCCTGTGCGCTATGAGAAACCGGTTGTGCATCACCCATTCATGGAGTATTTGTCGATTTAAGTTATATTTTTAGTGCTAAAAACTGATTTTTTGTGATTCGTTTCTTGTTTGCTCTGATTTTTTATACCTGGGTGATGACTCAACATTAAAATGCGTATTTTTCAAAAGCGTTAGCACATCTCTCTGTCTCGTTGGCAAGTGATACGCTGCGCCGACAGACCTGTTGTGTTGCCGCTGACAGTAGGTTTTCCCGCTAACAAAGAGGAGTGAAGTTAAATGATTTATACTGATTAAGCAGGGGCACATAAAGGGTACAAACAGGCAGGATGTGGCATTTTATGTGAAATAACTTGCTGATAATGAAAAACATAATTCTGAATCAGAAATCGTAAACGGACGCGACAACATAACAATGATGAATGTATTCCACCCGTGTTCCCTACCGGCAGGCGCGTCATGAAGCCTGTCTTCCTGTTAAATGGCTCAGTGCTTTTTGAGCCGGACAAGCGTCGGCTATGCCCGCTTACCGGTTACCCTGAGCGTGCCGTGGTTCTGCATGGCCCGGTGAGTGAGTGCCTGCTACAGCTGCTGCAGCACAACGGCGAAGTCCTGACCCAGCGCTATCTGTTCGCCGCAGTCTGGGAAAAGCAGGGGGCGATCGTCACCACCAATGCGCTGTATCAGACTATCGCCTCCATCCGCAAAGCGCTGAAAACGGTGGGGCTGGAAGATAATATTGTTCAGACGGTGCCAAAGGAGGGTTTTAAATCAATAGCGCAGATCCAGACCGGAACGCTCGACGCCTTTATCGCGCCGGCCGCTGTGGAGACTGTCGATAACGGTATTGCTTTACCAACTGCGGATATAAAAAAACGTCGTCGTTTTCTCCCGGAGAATATCGCGTATGGCATAGCCGGGCTGGTATTTATCGTCTCCTGCATCGTGCTGTATTTTCAGCTACAAGAACCGCGCGGCGGATTTGAAAATTATCAGCCGATCGGTAAAACGCAAGGGTGCGACGTTTACTCGTCCTGGCATGATAAAACACAAAGCCAGCGGTTCTTTACCACCTTGATTAAGCGTTACCCCATTCAATGTAGTGAGGGCGGGGTGGCCTATATGACGCTCAACCGTTATCAGAATGGGACTTCGGTGATTGTTTGCGATAAACAGCCAGACATTGCAGGTGCACAATGTGATTCCATCATGTACCGGGAGGAATACCATGAGAATGAATAACCGGGTAACGCGCTGGATTGTTATTATTCTGGCGATTATTACGCCGTTAACTTATGCCTGGTATGTTCATTATCAGCGGAATAATTTTACCTGTGAGAGCCATTTAACCATTGTCGATGGTGATTCGCAGGTTGATTCCATCATGACGTTTGCTTTTCATAACGGAACAGGCGTTTATGATTCAACGGGAGAATATCGCCAGCCGGGCCAGTCGCCGTTAACCATTAGTAATAAAATTGCGTTTAACTATTGGTATGAAGAGGGCAAGGTCATTATGGTCTCCAGCGATACCAATGAGCTGCCAAAAAAAGACGAACCTTTCCGCCGTTATATTCCTGACTTTTTCCATCACCGCGACCACGGTATCAGCGTGGAGATTGTCCCGGTAAATGCCTCCAGCTACCTCTTTAGTTTCGGAAATTCCCCCGCGTTTTACTGCACCAAAGGGTGAATAACCCTCATCATCCTGCTCTTTTAATTTAAGGCGTTACGCATATTTACACTTGATCACACAAAGATAATGAGTATAGTTCTCATTCTCTTTAGTGTTTGCGGCAACGACGGACGCCCCCGCATCAGCAGTGAGTGCCTGACTCACAAGGAACACTGAGTAATTACGGTGGACTTTGCACTGGCCTTACAGCCTGTCAACACAATCAGATCGCTTAGCGACATACGACGCAATTTCCCGCCTGACTTTCTCTTGAACGGTAAAGGATGTTCCTGATGACCCCAAAAGTGTCTGCGCTGGCATTGGTTGTTGCTGTCTCTCTTTCCGGTTGTGCCGCACAACAGGCGGCCATACCGGCACCTGCTGTCCAGAAGACCGTAACCACGCCTGATAAAACCGGCGTGCTCAAACGTGAACTGGCCGATGGTCTGTACGAAATGGTGCTCAATAAGAAGGGCGATGCGCTGTTTGTTGCCAGTTCTGAAGGTTTTAAGGATGTGCAGGGCGGTGTGGTCTATAAACTTGATCCCGCCACGCTGAAAACCCTTGGCCGCAGCCATACGGATCTGAAAAACTTCGCGATGACCATCGCACCTGACGGGCAAACGGTCTACGTCACGAACTCGCTGGACGGCGGTATCAGCGCCATCAGCACCGCGGACGGCAAAGTCAAAAAACGCCTGATGTTCACCGAGCGCAACAAAGAGGGCTTCCCGTTTGGTGCACGTGAAATTCTGCTGCACGACGGCACGCTGTTCGTGGGGGGCGTGGGCGATCCGGGTGTGATTTGGGTGATAGACGCCGAAACCCTGAAGCTGAAAAAAACCATCAAAAATGCCGGCCAGTGGGTCACCGGGTTACTGTGGTCTGAACAGACAGACCGTCTGTATGCAGCCAACGGCGGCGGCGAGATCCTCGTCATCAATCCGCACACCAATAAAATCGAAAAACGCTGGAAGCCGCTGGGCAGCAAGCCAGCCCTGCTGTTGAATCTGGCCGAAGACAAGGCCACCGGGCGCCTGTTCGTCACGGATAATTCCAAAGCCAAAACCACGCTGGTGCTCAATATCCGCACCGGTGATGTTATCAAACAGCTGGATATCGGCGACTCGCTGGCGGTGAAGTTCAACGCCAGACGCAATGAGCTGTACATCACCCAGCGTGAGAGCGGAAAACTGCTGAGCCTGGACGCCACCACCTACGCCGTGAAGCAATCATGGGATCTGCCGCCGAACCCAAACAGCCTGCTGCTGGCCGCAGATGGCCAGACGCTGTACGTCACCGTTAAACAGGCTTTCAACAAAGACCACTCAACAAACGGGCCGGACAGCGTCGTTCGTATTTCGCTTAACTAAATTCTAAGGCCCGTTCACGGGCCAATTTTGCGCGTACTTTTAATGAGTTAATTATGACCAACACCACAATGCACAAAACGCTGCTGGCGCTTGCCATTGGCGCGGTTACACACTCCGCCTTTGCGGCGGATAACAAAAATGAAGACACCATTGTCGTTCAGTCGGCTTCGGCAGACACGTTCAAACCGGGCGGCGATCAGCTGGTGCCTGCCTTCCTTGACGGGCAGGTGGCAAACGGTGGACGCATGGGGATGCTCGGCCAGCAGAATGCCATGGACGTACCGTTTAACCTGGTCAGCTACACCGCGAAGCTGGTTGAAGATCAGCAGGCGAAAACCATTGCCGATGTGGTCGCCAACGACGCGGGTGTGCAGTACGTTCAGGGATACGGTAACAGTGCAGAAAGCTTCCGTATTCGCGGCCTGAAGTTTGATGGTGATGACATGACCTTTGGCGGCCTGTCCGGCGTGCTGCCGCGCCAGGTGGTTGATGCGCAGATGGTGGATCGTATCGAGATCTTCAAAGGGGCAAACTCCCTGATGAACGGTGCGGCAAGCTCTGGCGTGGGCGGGATGATCAACCTTGAACCAAAACACGCAGGCGAAACCCCACAGGCGAAAGTTGGCGTGGATTACACCTCTGATTCGCAGTTTGGTACCACTCTGGATGCCGGTCGTCGTTTCGGTGACAGCGATCAGTTTGGCGCGCGGGTGAACCTGGTCCATCGCGAAGGGGAAACCGGCGTGGCGAACGATCGTCGCCGTACCACCTTGCTGTCGACTGGCCTGGATTACAAAGGCGATAACTTCCGCACCTCGCTGGATGTGGGTTATCAGAAGAAGACCTTCCACGGCAGCCCGACCAGCGTCAACATTTCGGCAGTAGACTTCATTCCTGAGCCACCGAAAAATGACAGCAACATTTCGCAGAAATGGGCTTACAGCAATATCGAAAACGAATTCGGGATGTGGCGTAGCGAATACGACATCACCGATAACTGGACGGCATACACCGGCCTCGGCGCGCAACACGCGCACGAAGAAGGTTTATACAGCGCACCGAAGATCCTCGACAAAAGCGGCCGGGCGATTGTGAGCCGACTGGACACAAACCGCATCAGCGACTCGGTCAGCGGTATGGCGGGCATTCGCGGCAACTTCAGTACCGGCTTCGTCTCGCATAAGGTAAACGTGGGATATTCCGCGCAGACCAAAAACGAAAAAATTGCGTGGAAGATGTCGAAGGCGGCGGATAACCCGTACACCAACATCTATCACAACACCGGCGTGGACGCGCCAGACAGCACCAACTTCAACGGATCTGGCGGCGATTACAGTGACCCACTGACCAGCGGTCGCACCCGCTCTCAGGGCTGGCTGTTCAGTGACACACTCGGCGTGCTGGATGACAAGCTGCTGTTCACCGCAGGTGCCCGTCATCAGAAGGTGGTGATCCGTGGCTATAACAAAATCACCGGGGCAGAAAACGACGCGGATGGCTTCGACGGCAGCCGCTGGATGCCAACCTACGGCGTAGTGTATAAGCCGTGGAATGAGATCTCGCTTTACGCTAATCACACCGAGGCATTGCAGCCGGGTAAAACCGCGCCAGATACGGCAACCAACTACGGCCAGAGCACCGGGATCGTCCATTCAAAGCAGAACGAAGTGGGGGTTAAAGCCGACTTCGGTCGCGTGGGAGGCTCTCTGGCGCTGTTTGAAATCAAAATGCCATCGGCCATTCTCGACAGCGTGACCAAACACTATGGTCTGGATGCCGAGCAGCGTAACCGCGGGGTTGAGCTGAATGTCTTTGGCGAGCCAATGCTGGGGATGCGTCTCAACGCCAGCGCCACCTGGCTACAGGCGGAGCTGACCAAGACCAACAACGGTCTGAATCAGGGCAACGATGCCATCGGCGTACCGAATTTCTATGCGGTGCTGGGTGCTGAGTACGACATCAAACCCATTGACGGGCTGACGGCAACCGCGCGCGTGAACCACTCGGGCACGCAGTATGCAGACCTGGCCAACACCAAAAAGCTGGACAGCTACACCACCCTGGATCTGGGGATGCGCTACCGTTTTGCGGTTAACCAGAATCAAAACCAGATGACCCTTCGTGCGGGCATCGACAACGTCACCAACGAAAACTACTGGGCGTCTGTTGATGATTCCGGTACGTATATCACTCAAGGCGAACCCCGGACCTTTAAAGTCTCGGTTGGCTACGAGTTCTGAGTTCCACCCTCGTTATCAGGGGCAAGGATGCCCCAATCCCTTGCTACCACCAGCATGAAGTGTTAAAACGTGCCCCTTCTAAAAAAGAGACAGGGGTAGGACGTGAAAGACGCGTCATCCGCTTCGGGCAGTGAGAGCGCCGAAGCCTCGTCGGAACATAATCCGACGCTGCAACGTGGTTTGCAAAATCGACATATCCAGTTAATTGCCCTCGGCGGTGCAATCGGTACCGGGTTGTTTCTCGGCATCGGCCCTGCTATTCAGATGGCTGGCCCGGCAGTGCTGCTGGGTTACGGTGTCGCCGGGGTTATCGCCTTTTTGATCATGCGCCAGCTTGGCGAGATGGTCGTCGAGGAGCCAGTATCAGGCTCATTTGCGCACTTTGCCTATAAATACTGGGGGCCGTTTGCAGGCTTCCTGTCCGGCTGGAACTACTGGGTGATGTTCGTGCTGGTGGGTATGGCTGAGCTGACCGCCGCAGGCATCTATATGCAGTACTGGTTGCCGGACGTGCCGACGTGGATCTGGGCTGCGGCCTTCTTCATCATTATCAACGCCGTTAACCTGGTGAACGTGCGCCTGTACGGCGAAACCGAGTTCTGGTTTGCACTGATCAAAGTGCTGGCGATTATCGGCATGATTGGTTTTGGCCTGTGGCTGCTGTTCTCTGGCCACGGTGGCGAGCGTGCAACCATCGATAACCTGTGGCAGCACGGCGGTTTCCTGGCAACGGGCTGGAAGGGGCTTATCCTGTCGCTTGCGGTGATTATGTTCTCCTTCGGCGGGCTGGAGTTGATTGGGATTACCGCGGCTGAAGCGCAGGATCCGCATAAAAGCATCCCCAAAGCCGTGAACCAGGTGGTGTACCGTATCCTGCTGTTTTACATCGGTTCCCTGGTGGTGCTGCTGGCGCTCTATCCGTGGGTAGAAGTCAAATCCGACAGCAGTCCGTTTGTGATGATTTTCCACGATCTGAACAGCAACGTGGTGGCTTCAGCGCTGAACTTCGTCATTCTTGTGGCATCCCTTTCGGTCTATAACAGCGGTGTGTATTCCAACAGTCGAATGCTGTTTGGCCTGTCTGTACAGGGCAATGCGCCGAAATTCTTAACCCGCGTCAGCCATCGTGGTGTGCCAGTGAATTCGCTGCTGCTCTCTGGCGCAATCACGTCGCTGGTGGTGTTGATCAACTATCTGCTGCCAAAAGAGGCCTTTGGCCTGCTGATGGCTCTGGTTGTCGCCACGCTGCTGCTGAACTGGATAATGATCTGCCTGGCGCACCTGCGTTTTCGCGCGGCAATGCGTCGCAAGGGGCGCGACACCCAGTTCAAGGCGCTGTTCTACCCGGCGGGGAACTACATCTGTATCGCCTTCCTGGGGCTGATCCTCGTGCTGATGTGCACCATCGACGACATGCGTCTTTCCGCGATGCTGCTGCCAGTGTGGGTGTTGTTCCTGTTTGTGGCGTTTAAGCTGTCACGTAAGAAGTGATCTGCTTTTCTCCCTCTCCCTGTGGGAGAGGGCCGGGGTGAGGGCACCTGACCGTACTTGCCTTAAAGCCCGGTGGCGCTTCGCTTACCGGGCCTACAACTCACCACTCCCGCCTTTATCGTGACCCCCCTCCCATTTCTGTTTCGATCCACAGGATCTTTATTTTGTAATCGATTACTTTCCATTTGAACTGTTTTGTAATCGATTACTTTTTCTGGGTGAGGCTCATCATGGTGTCAACAACTGAAAGTAGTGAAAAGGCGATAGTACAGCACCGGCTTCTTGTGCCACGGCTGTCGTTAATGATGTTTATGCAGTTTTTTATCTGGGGTAGCTGGTCGGTCACGCTCGGTCTGGTGATGACTCAGCACAACATGTCTTTGCTGATTGGCGATGCGTTCTCCGCAGGGCCAATTGCTTCTATTCTCTCGCCGTTTGTGCTCGGGATGTTGGTGGATCGCTTCTTTGCCTCGCAAAAGGTGATGGCGGTAATGCATCTGGCGGGGGCCGCTATCCTGTGGTTCGTGCCAGGGGTGCTGATTGCAGAAAACGGCGCATTGCTGATTGGCCTGCTGTTTGGCTACACGCTCTGCTATATGCCCACACTTGCGCTCACCAACAACATCGCCTTTCACAGCCTGGCGAATGTCGATAAAACCTTCCCGGTGGTGCGCGTGTTCGGCACGATTGGCTGGATTGTCGCCGGGATCTTTATCGGCGTCACCGGCGTGGCGTCCAGCGTTACCATTTTCCATATTGCGGCCACCTGCTCGGTGCTGCTGGCGCTCTATAGCCTGACGTTACCGCACACCCCGGCGCCAGCGAAAGGGCTGCCGGTACAGCTGCGCGATCTCTTCTGCGCAGACGCCTTTGCGCTGCTCAAAACGCGTCATTTCTTTATCTTCTCGCTCTGCGCAATGCTGATTTCCGTGCCGCTCGGGACGTACTACGCCTATACCGCGTCTTATCTGGCCGATGCAGGAATTGCGGACGTCAGTACTGCCATGTCGTTCGGGCAGATGTCGGAAATTGTCTTCATGCTGATAATCCCTCTGCTGTTCCGCCGTCTGGGCGTGAAATACATGCTGTTGGTCGGCATGTTGGCGTGGTTTGTGCGTTACGCCTTCTTCGCGCTGGGGGTGAGTGAGGAAGGGCGCTTCCTGCTTTATCTGGGCATTTTGCTGCACGGCGTGTGCTACGACTTCTTCTTCGTGGTCGGCTTTATCTATACCGACCGTGTAGCGGGGGAGAAAGTGAAAGGTCAGGCGCAGAGCATGATTGTGATGTTCACTTACGGTATCGGGATGCTGCTGGGCTCGCAAATTTCGGGCGCACTCTACAGCCGACTGGTGGCCGGGCAAACCCTGCCACAGGCGTGGGTGGCGTTCTGGTGGATCCCGGCGGTCGCGGCCGCGGTGATTGCACTGATTTTCCTTCTCACGTTCAGGTATGACGATGACAAGGCTTAACATTCAGGAGGTGGTATGAGAACCATTAAGGGACCGGGCATTTTTCTGTCGCAGTTTATCGGCGGGCAGCCGCCGTTTAACTCGCTGGACGGGCTGGCGGGCTGGGCGGCAGGCAAGGGTTATAAAGCGCTGCAAATCCCGTGCAACCATCCGCATATCTTTGATGTGGAAAAGGCGGCTGAAAGCCAGACTTATTGCGACGAGATAAGCGGAAAGCTGGCCGAGCATGGGCTGGTTATCAGTGAACTCTCGACCCATCTGGAAGGGCAACTGGTGGCGGTAAACGCGGTGTATCGCGAGGCGTTTGATCATTTTGCACCAGAAGCAGTACGCGGCAACGATGCGGCGCGCCAGGCCTGGGCAACAGAGAAGGTAAAACAGGCGGCCATGGCGTCGTCCCGGTTAGGGTTGAGCGCGCACGCAACGTTTTCCGGCTCGCTAGCCTGGCCGTATTTCTACCCGTGGCCACCGCATAATGAACAGCGTTTCCAGGAGGCGTTCCACGAGCTGGCACGTCGCTGGCGGCCGATTCTGGATACCTTTGATGAACACGGGGTGAATGTCTGTTTTGAGCTGCATCCGGGGGAAGATCTGCACGACGGCGTGACCTTTGAGCGTTTTCTGGCGCTGGTGGACAACCATCCGCGCTGCAACATTCTCTACGACCCAAGTCATATGCTGCTGCAACAGATGGACTACCTGACCTTTATTGATATCTACCATTCGCGGATCAAGGCATTCCACGTTAAAGATGCCGAATTCAGGGCCAACGCGCGCAGCGGCGTGTACGGCGGCTACCAGCCGTGGATCAATCGGGCGGGGCGCTTTCGTTCGCTGGGCGATGGTCAGATTGATTTTAAGGGGATTTTCAGCAAGCTGACGCAGTACGATTACGACGGCTGGGCGGTGCTGGAGTGGGAATGTTGCCTGAAGGATGGCGACACCGGCGCGAGCGAGGGCAGCGAGTTTATCCGCCGCCACATTATTCCGGTGTCGGGGCGTGCATTTGATGATTTTGCAGCAGGAGGCAGCAATGATTAATGTCGGTATTATCGGCAGCGGGTTTATCGGCCCGGCCCATATTGAAGCGCTTCGCCGCCTGGGGTTTGTGCAGGTTGTGGCGCTGTGCGATGGCTCGCTTGCCCTCGCGCAGGAAAAAGCGCGCGCGCTTAATGTGCCCCACGCCTACGGCAGCGTTGATGAGCTGCTGGCGCACCCTGATTTGCACGTGGTACATAACTGCACGCCCAATCATCTGCACGCAGAAGTAAATCACCAGATTTTACGCGCGGGCAAGCATGTCTTTTCCGAGAAACCCCTGTGCATGACACCGCAAGAGGCGCGTGAGCTCGTAGCACTGGCAGAACAGGCGGGGGTGATCCATGGCGTCAGCTTTGTCTACCGCCAGTTTGCGATGGTGCGCCAGGCGGCAAGCATGATGCGCGAAGGCCGTATCGGGCGGTTGTTCGCTGCACATGGCAGCTATTTGCAGGACTGGATGCTGCTGGAAACTGACTACAACTGGCGGGTTGATGCCGCTCTCGGTGGGGCGTCGCGCGCAGTTGCCGATATCGGCTCCCACTGGTGCGATACCGTGCAGTTTGTTACCGGGCGGCAGATAACCGAAGTGATGGCCGATCTCTCGATAGTCTGGCCAACGCGTAAGGCCAGCGTGGCGGGAAATCAAACCTTCATCCACGACGAACGGGCAGCGTATGAGGATAAACCGGTCACTACCGAAGACTTCGGCTCGGTGCTGTTTCGCTTTGATGACGGCAGCAAAGGCAGTTTTAACGTTTCGCAGGTCAGTGCCGGGCGTAAAAACCGCCTGACCTTTGAGATCAACGGCAGTGAACACTCCGTGGCGTGGGATCAGGAAGTGCCGCAACGGCTGTGGATTGGCCATCGCGCGCAGGCTAATCAGCTGCTGAGCGACGATCCGGGTTTAATGAGCCCGGATGCGGCGGAAAGCGCCCATTTCCCGGGGGGCCATATCGAAGGCTGGCCGGACGCGTTCAAAAATATGATGGCGCAGTTCTACCGCGCTGTTCAGGCGGGGAGGATGCCGGAGCAACCGTTGTTCGCCACCTTCCATGAGGGTGCGAATGTGATGTATATCATTGATGCAATAGTAAAAAGCCATCAGCAACAGCGATGGGTGCGTATTGAGCGATGACGTGTTGCCCGGTTCGCCGGGCAACAAATTTATGATAGCCTGCATAAAACGCTAACCGCAGGATGTGTCGTCGTTATGTCAATTCAGAAAATCGCTCAGCTTGCCGGCGTGTCTGTGGCCACCGTGTCGCGCGTGCTCAATAACAGCGACACCGTAAAGGCAAAAAACCGCGAGCGCGTCCTGTCAGCCATCAAAGAGAGCAACTACCAGCCTAATTTGCTGGCGCGCCAGCTGCGCACCGCCCGCAGCAACATGATCCTGGTGATGGTGTCCAACATCGCTAACCCGTTTTGCGCGGAAGTGGTAAAAGGTATCGAAGAAGAGGCCGAAAAAAACGGTTACCGCATTTTGCTGTGCAACTCCGGCTCTGATATCGAACGTTCCCGCTCAGGCTTAAGCCTGCTGTCAGGTAAAATTGTTGATGGCATTATCACCATGGATGCGTTCTCTAAGCTTCCCGAACTTTCAGCGCTGATCGGGGCCGCTCCCTGGGTGCAGTGTGCCGAATACGCAGATGCCGGATCGGTATCCTGCGTGGGGATCAATGATGTCGATGCCTCGCAACATGTGGTGAGCCAGCTTGCCGACAGCGGTCGTAAACGCATTGCCCTGATTAACCACGATTTAAGCTACAAATATGCCCGTCTGCGCGAGCGGGGCTATAAAAGTGTGCTGCATCTGCGCGAACTGGATTATCAGGTTGTGGAATACGCACGCGATCTCAGCTCTGCAGCCGGGATGTCCGCGATGCAAAAGCTGCTGGTAGATAACCCGCCGGATGCGGTCTTTGCCGTATCCGACACGCTGGCGGCTGGTGCATTGCGGGCGATTGAGCAGGCGGGGCTGCGCGTGCCACAGGATATCGCCGTGGTGGGTTTTGACGGCACGGAGCTTGCAGACATGATCTCCCTGACCACAATCGAACAACCTTCGCGGGATATCGGGCGCAAGGCGGTCGATTTGCTGCTGAATAAAATCGATAACCCGGATGCGCCTACGGAAAGGGTGATGATGGACTGGCGCTTTATTTCCCGCGCCAGTTCCTGATTTATTTCGCCAGTGCGCCGGCCAGCGAGCGAATATCGTTCCCGGTTGGCGACTGGTGAATGCGCAGTCCAAATTCGTCTACTACCGCGAAAATATGATCGAAAATATCGGCCTGAATATTTTCATATTCAGCCCAGATAACGGTATTGGTAAAGGCATATATTTCAACCGGTAGACCGTTAGCGTCGGGGGCTAACTGGCGCACCATTAAGGTCATATCTTTACGAATGCGTGGGTGGTTACGCAGATATTCATTCAGATAAGCACGGAATGTCCCGATATTGGTCATCTTGCGCAGGTTCAATACTGACTCGCCTTCGCCGTTTTCCTCATTCCACACGCTGATTTCTTCATGACGTGCGGCCATATAAGGTTTGAGCAGTTTTGCCTGAATCAGGTGCTGTTGTTCCTGCTCGCTGAGGAAATGGATGCTGGTGGTATCGATATTCAGGCTGCGTTTAATCCGCCGCCCGCCGGAAGCCGACATCCCGCTCCAGTTAATAAAGGCATCAGACACCAGCGCCCAGGTTGGGATGGTGGTTATCGTATTATCGAAGTTGCGTACTTTCACCGTGGTCAGGCCGATATCCGTTACCGTACCGTTTGCCCCGTATTTCGGCATCTCCAGCCAGTCGCCAAGCCGGAGCATATCGTTGGCGGAAAGCTGAATACCGGCCACCAGCCCCAGGATTGGGTCTTTAAAGACCAGCATTAATACCGCAGCCATCGCCCCCAGACCGCTAATCAGAATGGCGGGCGACTGACCAATCAGCAGGGAGATAATCAAAATCCCCACCAGGATTGCGCTGACCAGTTTTATCCCCTGGAATATCCCTTTCAGTGGTAGCTGAGAGGCAGTCGCCATTTTTTGCGACAGCTTAAGCATAACGTCCAGCAGCGAGAAGAAAGAGAGCAGGGCGTATACCATCACCCATAGCTTTGCGCAGGTGGTCAGGATTTCAGCCGCGTCGCTGCTTTTTTGTAACCATAATACCGCCTGAACGTTGACGATAATCCCCTGCAGGGTAAACGCCAGTCGGTGAAATAATTTATTTTGCGTGATTATCTGCAACCACAAATGGCTACTGGCCTGGGCACGTTTTTCAAATGCCCGCAGCACCCCTTTGTGCAGAATAAAATGTACTACGATGGCAGTAAGAAAAATAATACCAAAGATTATCACCAGGGATGTGGTGTGATTAATTTCAATGCCTAACTCTTCAACCTGGGCAATTAATTCCTGCATAACGTCTCCTGTATTGATGCAGCCCCATAATGGCGGCTGCGGATCTATTATGCAAATTCGGAGGGCTTATTTCACCGCGTGGCAAGCCTTCACCACGGGCATACTCAGGTGATGGCGCATACGCAACGTTGCCAGTGCCAGGACAATCATCATGACGGTTTCCACCACCAGGAAAGCGTTGATTGCCTGGGTGTAATCCCCGTGGTGGTTGTGCAGCGCATGCAGCAAAATGGCCCCGAAGATAGCCGGACCAAGGCCTAATGCGGCCTGTTGCAGGGTGCTCAGAATGGCGCTGGCGGCACCGGCATCGTCAGGCTGGATATCGCGCATCCCGATACGGTAGAAACTGTTGACGATCAGCGCCTGGCCGTAGCCCACCAGCCCGGTTGCCGGGGCCAGCGTCAGCGCGGTGTTACTCATTCCCCAGTAACGGAAGGTGGCGATCAGCGCCAGCAGGCCGATTATCTGGATGGCGAGACCGGTGAGCAGAATGGTGCTGGTGCTGTAGCGAGCAATCAGACGCGGGGCAAACCACGCGGAAATAAAGTACGTCACCCCAAGCGCAATAAAGCTGTTCCCGGACTGCCACGGTGCCATGCCCAAACCCGTTTGCATGGTCAGCGCCATGCAGAACATAAACCCGGACCAGACGCTGAAAAAGAGCATCGCAATCAACACGCCAAAACGGATGCTGCCGAGCTGCAAAAGACGCGGCGGGATCAGTGGGTGGTCGTTCTCACGCTCTTTTTTGCGCGCATTTATCGCCATTAACCAGGCCAGCGGAATAATGGCAATCAGCGCAGCCTTAAGCGGCCAGGACCAATGCCACTGCGGGCCGAGTGCCATTGGGAAAAGCAGACAGCAAAGAATTGCCGCCAGCAGGGCAGTGCCTGCCCAGTCGATGCGTGACGGGGTATCACGGCGGGTTTCCGGCACATGGCGGCGGCTTAACGCCAGCACAATCAGGCAGAATGGCACGTTGATGAAAAAGGCATTTCGCCAGCCCAGCCCGGCGATATCGGCTGATACCAGCCAGCCGCCGCCCATCTGCCCGACGATAAATGCGATACCACCGATACCGCCAAACAGGCTGATGGCTTTGGCATGCGCCGTTCCTTTTAGCGTGACATGTAGCGTGGCGAGGATCTGCGGCATGATAAGTGCGGCCCCGGCACCCTGAACAATACGCGCAGCCAGAAGCTGTTCAATGCTCCCCGCCATACCGCACAGCAACGACGCCAGCCCAAAAATCGCTACCCCCGCCATAAACAGACGGCGACGACCCAGGTTATCGCCAAGCTTGCTGCCCAGCGCCAGACAGACGGCAAACGCCACACCGTAGAGCGCGACAATCAGCTCCAGTTCGGTTGCGGTGGCATGTAACGAGCGGGTAATGGAGTCCAGCGCGACGTTGGTGATTGAGGTATCAATCAACGGCAACATCTGGCCGGTTAACAGCAAAATCAGGCCTGCACGACCCAGTGAAACAACTGACGTATTCATGGTAACTCCATTGCGTCATTCAACAGATGGTCGTAGCATCGACTATCTGATAAACGGGTACCAGTTCTTACTTATACTGGTACTGGCACTACCATGCAGGGGGAAATATGGCGCTAATGTCTGAACCTGTCACTTCGCTGCAGGATGACACCCGAAAACAACTGGGGGCATTTTTGCGCGCGCGTCGCGAAAGCCTCGATCCGCAGCGCCTGGGTTTACCACGCAGCGGACGCCGCCGCACGCCGGGCCTGCGCCGTGAAGAGGTGGCGATGCTCGCGGATGTGGGCGTGACCTGGTACACCTGGCTGGAGCAGGGCAGGGACGTCAATCCGTCCAGCGTGGTGATGGCCGCTGTCGCAAAAGCGCTGCAGTGCACGCCGACCGAAGCCCGGCACCTGTTTGTTTTAGCGGGTCTGCCGCCGGGCGAAGCGCCGCAGGCGGTCTGCTGCGAGGGGATCAGCGAAGGTACGCGCCGCCTGCTCGACACCCTGATGCCGAAGCCTGCCAGCATTCAGAAACCCAATTTTGACATCGTGGCGTGGAATGACAGCTTCGGGCACCTGATGGGCGTGGATTTCAATGAAATTCCGCCGGAAGACCGCAACTGTATTTATCTGTTCCTCACCCATCCGGCGTGGCGCGCTCGTCTGGGCAAACGCGACGATGCGCTGGCGATATTCGTCTCCTACTTCCGCGCGGCAATGGCGGAGCACCGGGGCGATCCGCTGTGGGAAGCCAAGCTGGCGCGCTTCTTTGCGGTGTCGGAGGAGTTTAAAACCCTGTGGCACCAGCGCAACGACGTGCGCGGCGTCGAAAACCAACTCAAGGTCTTCTGCCACCCTGAACTGGGAGAGTTTAATTTACAGCAGATGTACTGGTATTCCGCGCCGCGAAACGGCTCGCGGTTGCTGGTCTATCTGCCGGTGGATGAGACCGGGGAGCAGGCGCTAACATGGCTGGCGCAGCAGGCTGTTATACTGAGCTAAACCCAACTCTTTCAGGGATCGAATATGAACGTTACGCGTAAGCAAGAAAAAGTTCTTCGCCGCGCTCTCACCGAGTGGGAACAAGAGGGCGCATTAACGGCTGAGGAACATCAGCGTCTGGCGGGTAGCCTGAAACGCGTTGCGATGGACTGGCAGCGCCTGAGCCGCTACGCCTTCTGGACCGCGCTGGCTTGCGTCATTATCGCCATCGGCAGCCTGTTTGCCGACAGCGAGCTGATGGCGCGCATCATCGAATTTTTCTCTTTCTCATCCATCGCTCGTATCGGGTTGCCTGCGCTGGTGGCGGTGCTGTTTTACCTGTGGGGATTTGCCAGACAGCGGCGGGAAACCCAGTGGCACTACAGCACGGAATCTATCCTGTTCCTTGGCGTGTTCTTTACCGCCATCGCGCTTTGGCAGCTTGGCGAAAGGCTGGATAACGGCAGCGGTCACATCGCGCCGCTGTTCCTTGCAGGCTGCGCCGTTTACGGGCTGGTGGGGTTCTTTGGCCGCTCAGGACTGGTGTGGCTGTTCTTCCTGCTATCGCTTGGCAACTGGTTTGGTGCGGAGACGGGCTATATGTCCGGCTGGGGCGCATACTGGCTGGGGATGAATTATCCGGTGCGATTTATCTTCTTTGGCGGCGCGCTACTGGCGCTGTGCTGGGTATTGCGCGCGATGTTGCAGGCGCGACATCTGTACACCACCAGTAAAGCGATGGGGCTGACGTACCTGTTTGTTGCGCTGTGGATCATGTCGATTTTTGGCAACTACGATGTGGATAACTGGTACAGCGTCACTCAGGCTTCGCTGCTGCCGTGGGCGCTGCTGTTTGCCGTCGCGGCGGGTCTCTGTATTTACGTCAGCCTGAAAACTGACGACGGGATGCTGCGTGGCTTCGGCCTGACGTTCCTCGCCATCAACCTCTACACCCGCTATTTCGAATACTTCTGGGACGGGATGAACAAAGTGATCTTTTTCCTGATCCTGGCGGCATCGCTGGCAGTGATAGGGCGTTATGCCGAGAAAATCTGGCACGCCGGGAGTTCGGTTAAGTAGGTTTTGCGAGGCGCTTTCAGGGAATGAATGCAGTTTTTCCTGGGCCTTGATAAAGCGTGTAAGGTATCTCACGGAAGGCAAAATTAGCCTTTAATGCAAATTGCCTTATATGCTAATATCACCAGGGATGACATATTGTGTTCAGACTCATTGTCCATGAGGCAGTTAGAGAAGAGATCCTCTCATTGCCAGCAGGGGTACAGGCGAAGTTGATTCGCCAGCTTGATAAACTGCGCAGTAATCCGACGGCGCTACGAGAGCCCGACAGCAAACCCTTACCCTATGGTTTGTTTGAAATCAGAACTATTGGGCTGCTTCATAGCCGCGGGATTTATGTGTATCAGCAGGGGAAGACGATTTTTCTGCTGCGAGTGTTTATCAAGAAGACCCAGAAAACGCCCTCTGCGGAGATCCGTCTGGCATTAAAACGACAACAGGAGATGTTGGATGAGCAAGAAGATGATTGACTGGGATGCGTTAAGATCTGAACTGCTAAGTCACTCAGACGTGCAGGCGGCATTTGATGCAGAGGAACGCAAAGAACGCCTGCGTGAAATGCTGGCGCAGTGGCGTAATCATGCTGGTCTTACGCGTGCGCAGGTTGCGGAACGAATGGGAGTCAGCGCGCCAACGGTTTCCCGCATGGAAGCCAATATTACCCGGGCAAGCCTGGATACCTTAACGCGTTATGCGCTGGTATGCGGTGTTAAGCATCCGCAGATTACGCTGTACTAAAATCTGGCACGCCGGAACCCCGGGTGCCAGTAGCCATTAGCACTCGGTGACAACGGTGCTCAGCGGCAGGCGAGACTTTGGCAGAGAGGCGTTGAAATCTTCTACGCTGTGATGCCCGACCGGCACCACTACCAGGCTGGTGAAGCCTTTCTCTTTCAGGCCAAACTCTTCGTCGAGGATAGCGGCGTCGAAGCCTTCAATTGGCACTGCATCCAGGCCCATCGCGCCCACGCCCAGCAGGAAGTTGCCTACGTTCAGGTAAACCTGTTTCGCCATCCACTGGTCGTCATCTTTCAGATCCACGCGGTGCATGTCGGCGAAGTAGTGGCGGCCTTTATTGTTGGCGGCTTTTGCTTCTGGCGTGGCAAAACGACCATCGGCATCTTCCTGGTCCACCACACGTTCCAGCCATGCGTCGTCCATTGCGGTTTTCGCGCAGAACACCACTACGTGAGAAGCATCCAGCATTTTGCGTTCGTTGAACACATAGGTGCCCGCAGCGGATTTCGCCACGCGTGCTTTACCTTCTTCAGTGCTGGCAACAATGAAGTGCCATGGCTGTGAGTTGGTGCTGGACGGGCTGTATTGCAGCAGGGTTTTAATTTTCTCGCCTTCTTCAGCGGTCAGTTTTTTGCTTGCGTCGAACGCCTTAGTGGAGTGGCGTTTCAGGGCGACAGAAATAATATCCATAACAACTCCTGGTGATGAAATTCGCCCGTCGGCGGGCGCGAAAGGGAAGCAGATTACAAGGCAATTCGGGAAAAGATAAGTGCGATACGAGCGCTTATACTGTTCGTCTCAGCCGAACAATCAGACCGGGCGTATCCACTTCTGATCTTTTTTGGGTAGCTTGTCGACAACCAGATTCCATGAATCAGCGATAAGGTCGGCAACCAGCTCCGGCGTCATGTCATCGCTGCCGTAGAGTGAAATCCAGAGCTTTTTATTCAGGTGATAACCCGGCTCAATGCCGCGGTAAATCTGCTGATTTAACAGCGATTTTTCCGGGTCGGATTTCAGGCTGACGTGAGGACGCCCTTTTACAGTCGCCACAATCATGAAGACCTTCCCGGCCACTTTAAACACGTCGTACTCTGGCCCAAACGGCCAGCAGTGTTCTGCGAAGGGGAATTCCCGCGCAACCCTTATGGCGTGCTCCTGTAATTCACTACCGTCCATCACTATCCTCCTGAGCCAGCCCGCGCCACATGGCTTCAAAACCGAGTGCTTTAAAATCGACGGCGCGTGAAGGATCGCGGGTGGCAAATTCCATTGTGGTTTCAGCCAGTGATAAGAAAATCGCATCACCGAACGTTTTGAATTCATCAGACATAAACACCTGGCGCACCGAGCGGCGACACAGTTCATGCAGTTCCGGGAACATGTCTTTTACGGCCTGTTCGGTCTCAGCGTTGATTTTTTCACTGACGCCAAGCTGGCGAATGGCTGCGTGCGAGACGGGATTACGAATACCCCAGTCCACGTAGCTGTTCCAGATGTTGCGGGTATGATCTTTGGGCAGGGTAATGCTGCGATCAAGATTTGCCAGCATCGTCTGGCAGAGATCCTGTTTCAGGTGTAGATAGAGGGCATTCAGTAGATCGTCTTTGGTAGCAAAGTAGCGGAACAGCGTGCCTTCGGCGACGCCCGCGTTACGGGCGATTAATGCCGTTGAAGCGGCGATACCTGACTGTGCAAATGCAGCGGTTGCTGCTTCCAGTAAGGCCTGTTTTTTATCTTCACTCTTAGGACGTGCCACTAAATTTCCCCTCCTGTCAATTGTAAAAACCATGATTGAAACACGTGCTTTGCCACGCTGCAACGCGGAATGTCAAAGATCGAAAACGTCTTGACGAGTTTCTCGCCATATCTATAATGAGTGCTTACTCACTCATAATCAAGTTTACCCGCGCAATCCATCGGATGGGGCGCGTAGCCGGGTCAGGATATGAAAAAACCTCAATTCATCTGCGTGGTGTTTGTCATGATTATTGCTTCAGCTGCAAGTTTACCTTTTGTTCTGAATGCCGGATTCGGCCAGCCACCGCAGGGTGAGCAGCTAACGGAAGTTGAAGCGTCTGCGCAGTATCGCGACGGGCGTTTCCACAATACGCTACCTACGCCGGGCTATAACGGCGACAAAAATATGCTGGTGGCGATGTGGGAATTTCTGACCAAAAAAACCGAAAACGCGCGTCCTGCCGAGCCGCTGCCGCTGGTGAATACCGATCTGGCGAGCCTGCCGCTGGAGCAGGATACGCTGGTGTGGCTCGGCCACTCGTCCTGGTTTATGCAGCTTGCGGGCAAACGCATCTTAATCGATCCGGTGCTTGGCAACTACGCCGCGCCGTTTTCGTTCCTGAACAAAGCCTTTGCGGGTGAATACCCGTGGCGCGCGGAGTCCATGCCGGACATCGACCTGCTGATTATCTCTCACGATCACTACGATCATCTGGATTACGCCACCATTAAGGCGCTGCTGCCGAAGGTGAAGCGCGTGGTCACGCCGCTGGGTGTGGGTTCGCATCTGCGCTACTGGGGCATGAACCCGGCGATCATCGACGAGCGCGACTGGAATCAGTCGGTGCGCATCAGCGATGAACTGACGGTGCATGTGCTCCCGGCGCGTCACTTCTCCGGACGCGGCATCAAACGCGACCAGACCCTGTGGGGCAGCTTTATGTTCGTCACTCCTGAGCAGAAGGTTTACTACAGCGGTGATTCCGGTTACGGGCCACACTTCAAAGCCATTGGCCAGCAGTTTGGCGAGGTGGATTTAGCCATTATGGAAAACGGCCAGTACGACCAGGACTGGAAGTACATCCACATGCTGCCGGATGAAACTGCGCAGGCGTCGGCAGATCTTAACGCCAGAGCCGTTGTACCTGGGCATAACGGACGCTTTGTGCTGGCGAAGCACAGCTGGAACGATCCGCTGATCCAGCTGGCAAGAGCCAGTACGGATAAAAACTACCGGCTGCTGACGCCGGAACTGGGCGAACCCGTCCGCGTGGGTGACACCACCCAGCAATTTAGCCAGTGGTGGGAATAATGTTTAATCGGGAAGCAGAGGGGGAGAGCAGCATGACTATTTCCGCTCAGGTCATCGACACCATCGTCGAGTGGATCGACGACAACTTACATCAACCGTTGCGCATTGAAGAGATTGCCCGCCATTCAGGGTATTCAAAGTGGCACCTACAGCGGTTGTTTATGCAGTACAAAGGCGAGAGTCTGGGGCGCTATATCCGGGAACGTAAGCTGCTGCTGGCAGCGCGCGATCTGCGCGAGTCGGACGAGCGCGTGTACGAGATCTGCCTGCGCTACGGATTTGACTCACAACAAACGTTTACCCGCATCTTCACCCGCACGTTCCACCAGCCGCCTGGTGCGTACCGCAAAGAAAACCACTGTCGGGCGCATTAATCTGGTTGCCCCGCAAGCATTGCGCTTACCGGGGCATAACCCCTTCCGCCAGACGCCGCCGTTCCCCTCAGTTGCAGAACGCTCTCCTTTTTATTGAAAATAATTCCCATTTGCATTAGCGTAAGTGACACATTTTGCTGGGGAAAACGCGGTAATGAAAAGGGCATGGAGTGGTTTGCTGTTAGGGATTGGGACGCTGCCGGTGCTGGCGGCGACCTGTGAAACGCCTTCTGTTCAGGGGGAGCTTAAGGGGAAATTTGATGCCAGCGGCGAAGTCTGCTTTGTGCTTCCGGCCCTGGGCGAAAATTATGTCTCTGCCACGCTGAACGGCGTCACGGATGCCCGCCTGCTGGACGGGCAAAACCGGCGTATCCGCACCCTGATTGAACACGGCCCGGTGGATGGTGAACACTCGCTTCTTTTTGCCCTGCCGGTGCGTCAGAGCACGTCTCTGGTTCTCCATGGGGAAGAGGGCACCCCCTGGCGTTTTCAGTGGCGGATGAAAGAAACCGCTGCGTTGTCGCGCACGCAAATGCCAGAGCCCGAAAGCCCCACGCTAAAAGCGCTGGCAAAAACGGTTGCAGCGGGGGGAAGTACGGATGCGTTCTGGCAGGCGCAAATCCGGCAGGGAACGCCGATGGTTGAACCGGTCGATTCTCATCACAAACGGGTGACTTTTTTATGGCGCGGTGCGAAGGATAACGTCTTTCTCCTTGGTTCGCCTGCGGGCGAGCACGATCCTCTGTTCCGTCTTGGTAAAAGTGACGTCTGGTTTCGCAGCTACGTGGTTCCCTCTGATACGGTAATGCAGTACAAACTCGCACCGGATGTGCCGTTAATCGACGGGCAGCCTCGTGATCAGCACCGGGCGATCCTGGTCAGCGCCCAGGCGGATCCGCTCAATCCCCATTCGTCCGGTGAACAAAAGGCTGACCGCTGGAATCGTTTTTCATTGCTTGATCTCAGCCCGGCACGCTATTTCTCCGCTCAGGCCATGGCTCAGCCGCTGAGGAATGGCACGCTGACCCGTGAAATGTTGGCCAGCAAAATTCTCGGCAACAGCAGGGAAGTGATGATTTACAAACCGCGTGGGGCACAGCCTGCGCGCTGGACGCTTATTCTGTTCGACGGGCAGGTTTATCAGGATCAGTACCACGTTGCAAATGTGCTGGACGGCCTGATTTCCCGCCATCATCTCCCCCCGGTTAATGTCGTCTTTATTGATAGTCTCGATCACCCGCGTCGTGGCAAAGAGTTGCCACCGAACCCGGATTTCGCCGATTTTATGGCTCACGAACTGCTGCCGTGGCTGCGCGGGCAGGGGATTGCCCTGCAACGGCAAAAAACGGTGCTGGCGGGTTCAAGCTATGGTGGGATCGCCTCATCCTGGGTGGCACTGCGATATCCGCGGTTGTTCGGCAATGTACTTAGCCTGTCGGGATCATACTGGTGGGCACCGAAAGGGGAAGCCTCTGGCTGGCTCACGCGGCAGTACCAGCAGTCACCACAGTATCCTGTGCAGTTCTGGCTTCAGGCCGGGACGTTTGAAACCCGCGGGCCGGGTGGCGGGAACTATCGCACCACTAAAGATTTTGAGCAGGTATTACGCGATAAAGGCTACCGCGTCAGCTTCCATCCGTGGTCCAGCGGCCACGATTACGTGGCCTGGTGTGAGGCGCTGATCCACGGAATGCGCGATTTCACCGGCTTACGACGCCAGTGAAAACCAACGGCGCCAGACGAAACGCAGGATAAAGAATTCGATGGCGCCAAGCACCAGGAACCACAGGCAGAAAAGGAGGGTGTAGAGCTGGTTAAGATCGACCAGGTGGAAGGTCACCATCATTTTCTGCGCCAGCACCAGCCCGAGCGAGGGCGCCGGTAACAGCAGGCAAGAGAGCAGGGCCATCAGCAGAATGCCCCCGGCTGTTAGCAGCGATTCTAACGGGTGTTTCATATTAATGTTAATCGTCAGTTAAAAAAGTTATTGTCGGGCATATTGTAGCGTAAAGCAATATAAACCCGATATTCACTTTTTGAAAAAACCAGGGTCGTGTTTCGCTAATAAATAACCGAAACAGAATAATACTCTTAAGACGATTAAGCTAATATCGGGTTATGTAAATAAATGTCTTCCTCAGGAAAATAATTTTACAAATGTATATGTGCTATATCCAATTAACGTTGCAATAACAATGGCGGCGATAATATATAACGCCAGGCGGCGTCCGCGATAAATGCCAAACATGGTGGCTCCTTGTTTAGTTTTGGTTTAGAAATATTTTGTAAAAATCAGTTCATCGAAATAGTTTTAATCAGTTTTGAATAACCCGTCAGTAATTATATTGCGGTAGATCAATTTAAGCCGCAAGCCTTAAAAATGAATTTATTAAAGCCAGAAAGGAATTCAGGCTTCCGTCCACCGGATATTGCAGGATATGACGTAATGACCAAAATGAAGAACGTACAGAATATGCCACCCGCAGGGGGAAATGTGCAGGGGAAGCCCTACCAGCAAACGGTAGAGCAAGTACTTGCTCACAAGCAGACTCATGCAGACGGCCTTGATCGCGCAGAGGCGAAAGCCCGTCTGCACCAGTATGGCCCGAATGCCCTGCCGGAAAAAAAAGGTAAGCCTGCGTGGCTGCGTTTTCTGGCGCATTTTAATGATGTGCTGATATATGTTCTGCTGGCCGCTGCGGTACTCACCGCTGTCATGGGGCATTGGGTCGATACGCTGGTTATTTTGGGCGTGGCGGTCATTAATGCGCTGATTGGTCATATCCAGGAAAGTAACGCTGAAAAATCCCTGCAAAGTATTCGCAATATGCTTTCCAGCGATGCGCGTGTTATTCGGAATGGTAATCATGACACTATTCCCACAACTGAAATAGTCCCGGGTGATATTATTGTATTACGCGCAGGCGATCGTATTCCGGCTGATATGCGTCTGATTGAAGCTCATAATTTACGCGTTGAAGAAGCTATTCTAACGGGTGAATCAACGGTTGTGGATAAACACATTCTGCCACTCGACGGTGAATTATCGCTGGGCGATCGCACTAACCTGGTGTTTTCCGGTACCACTGTTAGTGCAGGTGGCGGTGTGGGGGTGGTTATTGCAACCGGGCAGGATACGGAGCTGGGCCATATCAATCAGATGATGGCTGGTATTGAAAAGCACCGCACCCCACTGCTGGTGCAGATGGACAAACTGGGTAAAGCCATTTTCGTCATTATTCTGGCGATGATGGCCGCGCTGTTTGTCTTTAGCCTGGTATTGCGCGATATCCCGATGGGGGAATTGCTGCTCTCGCTGATAAGCCTTGCAGTGGCTTCGGTACCGGAAGGTTTGCCGGCGATTATCTCCATTATCCTATCCCTTGGCGTACAGGCGATGGCACGCAAAAAAGCCATTATCCGTAAGCTGCCAACGGTAGAAACTCTTGGGGCGATGACTGTGGTCTGCTCGGATAAAACCGGCACGCTGACCATGAACGAAATGACCGTTAAAGCCATTATTACGGCAGATACCTGCTACCGCGTGGACGGTAATAGCTATGAGCCAGTGGGCAATATCTATCTTGAAGGCAGCGATGAGCCGGTGCAGATCCAGCCGGGCACCGTGCTGGAACAGTATCTGCGCACCATCGACCTGTGTAACGACAGCCAGCTGATCCAGGATGAGCGCAGTTTGTGGGGCATCACCGGCGGGCCAACCGAAGGCGCACTGAAAGTGCTGGCGGCGAAGGCAAACCTGGAGCCTGTGTTGACCACGCTGGTTAACAAGATCCCGTTTGACTCTCAGTACAAATACATGAGCACGCACCACCAGATTGGTGGCGAAGAGCAGATCCTGGTCACCGGCGCGCCGGATGTGCTTTTCGCCCTGTGCGAGCAGCAGCAGACCCGCAATGGTACGGAAGCTTTTAACCGCACGTACTGGGAATCTGAGATGGAGCGCTACGCGCGCCAGGGGTTGCGCATGGTTGCTGCTGCGTTCAAACCGGCGAACGGTGAGACCCGGCTTACCCATGACGACCTGAACCACGGGCTGATTTTCCTCGGTATCGCCGGGATGATGGATCCGCCACGCCCGGAAGCCATCGACGCAATCCACGCCTGCCAGCAGGCCGGGATCCGCGTGAAGATGATCACCGGCGATCACCCGCAAACAGCCATGAGCATCGGCCAGATGTTGGGGATCACCAACAGCGTGCAGGCGGTTACAGGCTATCAACTGGAGAAAATGGACGATCAGGAGTTGGCGAATGCGGCGGTGGAATATGACATCTTCGCCCGTACCAGCCCGGAGCATAAGCTGCGTCTGGTGAAAGCCTTGCAGGACAAAGGTGAAATCGTGGGCATGACCGGTGACGGAGTCAACGATGCACCAGCCCTGCGTCAGGCTGATGTCGGTATCGCGATGGGAATTAAAGGCACTGAAGTCACCAAAGAAGCGGCAGACATGGTGCTGACGGATGACAACTTCGCCACTATTGCCAGCTCGGTAAAAGAAGGGCGACGCGTTTACGACAACCTGAAGAAAACCATTCTGTTCATCATGCCAACCAATCTGGCGCAGGGGCTGTTGATTGTGATTGCGCTGCTGGCGGGGAACATCATTCCACTGACGCCTGTCCTGATTTTGTGGATGAACATGGCCACCTCCGCCACGCTCTCTTTCGGTCTGGCTTTTGAAGCCGCTGAGCGCAACATCATGAAGCGCCCACCGCGTCTGACCGGGCAGCACGTGATGGATGCCTTTGCCGTGTGGCGTGTCGCCTTTGTGGGCACCATGATCGCCATCGCTGCATTTGCACTGGAAGCCTGGCTGGCACCACGCGGCCACAGCGCAGAGTTTACGCGTACCGTGCTGTTGCAGATGCTGGTCTGTGCGCAGTGGGTGTACATGATTAACTGCCGTAATGCCGACGGGTTCTCCCTCAACCGTGGCCTGCTGGCGAACAAAGGTATCTGGCTGGTGACGGGCGTACTGTTACTGCTGCAACTGGCGATTATCTACCTGCCGTTTATGCAGATGCTGTTTGGCACTGAAGCCCTGCCGCTGCGCTACTGGGCTATCACGCTGGTGATTGCAGGCGCGATGTTCTTCATCGTTGAAATCGAGAAGCGCCTGACCCGCAGGTTCCGCAAGGCTGCATAAACTTTTGCCCTCACCCTAGCCCTCTCCCACAGGGAGAGGGAACTCAGACGGCCCTCTCCCTGTGGGAGAGGGCCGGGGTGGGGGGGAACACATCTGAGGTACTCCCATGAAATTCCCACTCCTGTTCGCTCTCCTCGCCAGCACCCTGCAAACCGCCGTTTCCGTGCGGTCATGATGACGGCGGTATTCAGCGGGATGCTGGTTGCGACCCTCATCGGGATTGTTTTTATCCCCGCCCTGTTTGTGCTGTTCCAGCGCCTGCGTGAGTGGGGGCACCGGCTTACGGACTCGTGGCCCAGAGTTCGCAATGTTTTTGCACCAGCGAGGTCAGCGAACCGCCATTGTTGATGAAATCCCGCATCTGCTGCGCCTCGCTTTTGCCCTGTTTTAACAGCAGGGTAATCTCCGTGATGGCGCTGGTTGCGCCAAGTTTCCCGGCCGACGGGGCAACCTGCTCCAGTAACCACGCGATATCCTCCGCAATGGTTTTTTGTTCTCCGGTATGCACGTCGGTCAATATTCCTTGCAGCCCATAGCGGCAGGCCTGGAACCGGTTAAAGCGATACAGCAGAAAATCGCGTTCCTGATGCTGGTAAGGCCGGGTGGTCAGCAACCAGTGTGCGGTGGCCTGGATAAGCCCGGCGATATTAATGGCGTGTGAAAGCGTGAGTGGGGTATCCATCACCCGGACTTCCACCGTGCCAAAGTGCGGGCTTGGGCGAATATCCCAGTGTAAATCTTTAATACTGTCGACGATGCTGGTGGTGCTCAGGCGGCGAAACAGCCCCTCGAACGCCTGCCAGTTGTTCACCCACGGCATCGGGCCGTTATCCGGAAACCCGGAGAAGATATTGAGCCGCGACGAAGCAAAGCGGGTATCGGTGCCTTGCATATATGGCGATGCCGCTGCCAGGGCGATAAAGTGCGGCACAAAGCGTGACAGGCCGTGCAGCAGGTAAATGGCGTCATCTCCGGTCCGGCATCCGATATGCACGTGCTGGCCAAACACCGTGGCCTGCAAAATCAGATAACCAAACCGCTCCAGCGTGATGTTGTAGCGCTCGTCATCGCACACCTCCTGGCGCTGCCATTTTTGAAACGGATGCGTCCCTCCACCACAAATCTGAATCCGCTGGTCTGCCGCCACGCGCAAGATGCTCTGCTGCATGGCAGAAAATTGCGCTGCGGCCTGGTTAATGTCCTTACACACGCCTGTGGCGATTTCGAGCATACTCTCGGTGATATCGTGCTTCACTTCACCAGCGTTGATCTCATTTTTTACGGCGGTAATCAGTGCGGAAGAGTCCTGGCTGAGATCGTAGCCCGGTGGGTTAACCACCTGGAGTTCCAGCTCAATGCCGAGGGTGAAAGGTTCTGAGGCGTGAAAGTCGGGTAAAGGCATGGGGTGCTCCGTTGTCGGGGATACGTTGAGTATAGACAACGGCGTTATTGGCCCTTCTCGATCAACTTGTGGCTGAAAAACCTGGAATGCAATTTCGCTCAAGGATGAGCCCGATATTGCCGATATCGGGTAATACCTCTACTTACAAAAAGGCAATTAAGGATAAAAAATGAGCGACACCCCTTTCAAATGGACGTGCATTTCATGCGATAAGGACATTTCGCAGGATCAGGAATACTGTGCAGAATGCGAAGAAAAGCGCTACAGGAAAATTGGGGGATTGTTATTCCTGCCATTACTCAATTTGTTACTGATCGCCTACGGTTATTTCACTTCTCTGGCAGTAACATTAAACGCCGGGCTATCGACGATGGGCCGTATTCAGGCATCCCAGTCGACCTATCTGTTTATTGCCGTGGCGGTGAATTTCATTCTCCTGCTCTACATAATTTACGTTGCCTCGCTCTTTTTCCGTAAGAAGAAAGAGCTTCCTCTTGCGTATAGTGTTTTGATCGTGGTCGGCATCGTGATAATGCTGATTGACCGGGTCGTCACGTCCAGTCTGTTCCCCGCGATACCGATGAACTTTAGCCAGATAATGCCCATAGTCACGCACGTAATTTACGCCTGTATCTGGATACCGTACTTCCGTGCTTCCGTACGGGCTAAAAAGACCTTTATTCGATAGTGGCGCAGGGCATTTACCCCAAATCCCTCGCCCCAAATCGCATTGTGTTTTACACTCCACGCTGCAAAAATTGAGTTAATGAACGATCAGACAGGCGGTAACAGCGATGAACGGTACAATCACAACGTGGTTTAAAGATAAAGGCTTTGGATTTATCAAAGATGAAAACGGTGACAACCGCTATTTTCATGTGATTAAGGTCGCGAACCCTGATCTGATCAAGAAAGATGCAGCGGTGACCTTTGAACCCACCACCAACAACAAAGGCTTGTCTGCCTATGCGGTGAAGGTCATCCCGGAAAGCCAGTACATCTACATTGCGGGCGAGCGGCTGAAACTCACCTCCATCAAATCTTTCGTGGTGTTCAGCGAGGAAGTACCGGCCGATACCAGCATTGATAAAGAAAATGCGGTGCTGTCGGTAGGGATCCTGATGAATAACATCAAACCCAAAACCACGGCTAAGCCGGGTGAAATGCGCACGGTGAAGAAACTGGCCATCACCACCTTCCAGAAAACGACGCACATCTTCTCAGAAGATGAGATCGATATCGAAGCCACGGTAAAAATGCTGAAATAACAGAAGGCCGACACTCTGCGGAATGTCGGCCTTTTTTGCCCGCCTCAACGCGCTGTCATGTCTGATTCCTTCACAAAATCCGCCAGCAGCCAGACCATATCATGCAGCAGCTTTGTGAGTTCTTTTGCCACATCGGTTGGCAACGTCTTCCCCGCTATCGCGTGGGTGAGAGCCTTCGCGTAGTCCACCTGTAACGAGGCGTCCTGCCAACATTCGGGTACGCAGGCGTTGAGTTTTTCGCCCGCAACGACCTGTTCAACCAGGTACGAAGGCAGGTCATTGTCGCAGTGAGCCCGCAACTGATTAAGCCCATGCAGAAGACGTTCGCAAAGTGCAGCATGGGTTTCGCGATCGTCGGTTTCGACTAACACGCTAACCCATGCAGCGCATGCTTCGCTCAGAACAATGGGATCCGCAGTATCGGGAAGCGGCCGGGTGAGAAGTTGGTGAATAACGTTTTCTTCAGATTGCGTGTGTGTCAGGGTAGGGTTTGTTGTCATGTGATTTTCCTTGTAAAAAAAAGCTCCTGGCCAACCAATACGTTCCTGTGCCGGTGAGTGGTAGCGCTGACGAAGGTAGGAATACCGCACACGACAAACGGTCAGCCTTTCGGCTACTCCACCAGCGCCACCATATCTTTAAAGGGGGGAACGCTGTCGCGACAATTTCATTGTCGTGTCATGAAAAACGGGTTCCTACGCCCGGTTGCGGATGCACCGCAACGCAGGCACTTTACGACCATGAAAAAACAAATAACAGTCTTATCCCTTGATGAAACAGGGTTACTTTTTCAGTTTGCGAGGCTCCTTCCAGAAAGGCCATCGCCCCACGGTACTACCCCATCCGGTGCTCGCCTTTAAGCATCGCCTCACGGTCAAACACCCGCTGGATCACCCCGTGCGCCATAAACGCCGCGCGGTCAGACATATGCGCAATTACATCTGCATCATGGCTCACCAGCAGATAGGTCATACCGTGCTGTTGTTTAAGTCGGTTCAGCAGGTTGAGAATTTCCGCCTGCACGGACATGTCCAGCGCGGAAGTTGGTTCATCCAGCAGCAACAGCTGCGGGCGTAACAGCAAAGCGCGGGCGATAGCCACACGTTGCCGCTGCCCGCCGGAGAGCTGATGCGGATAACGTTTACCCGCATCGGCAGACAGCCCAACCTGCTGCAATGCATCGGCTACTTTTTCGGTAATCTGCGTTTCACCGTGGATTTTTAACGGCTCAGAGAGCGTGCGTGCGATAGTATGGTTCGGGTGCAATGACGCCCACGGATCCTGAAATACCATCTGCACGTTGCGCCGCAGTGCGCCTTCAAAGCGGTGGCCTGTCTGTAAATGCTCACCCAGCACGGCAATGCTGCCGCTCCAGTCGTGTTGCAGCCCCGCCAGAACCCGCAAAATGGTGGATTTCCCGCAGCCGGATTCACCAATCAGGCTGAAGGTTTCACCTTTCCCGATTGCAAAGCTGGCTGCAGATACTGCGGTTTTTCCCCCGAAGGTAACCTGGAGCTGATTGACTTCAACGAGTGCCATTACTCGCCTCCTTCCATGGCTGAGTACGGTCAAGCGTTGGCAGCATCTGCCCAAAGGTGCTGGCGTCAGGACGGCAGGTCCAGAGCGTGCGCGTATACGGGTGACTGGCTTGTGGCAATTGATTTGCCGCCATCTCATCGACTTTTTCGCCCTGATACATCACCAGCACGCGGTCGCAATGTTCCGCCACCAGCGGCAGGTCGTGGCTAATCAGCAGCATCGCCATCTGACGCTCTTCACACTGCTGCACCAGAAGCTCGAGGATCTGGTTACGCAGGCGGGCGTCCAGCGCCGAGGTGGGCTCATCGGCAATCAGTACCTGCGGGTTGTTAATCAGCGCGATGGCAATCATCACGCGTTGCCCCATACCGCCCGAAAGCTCGCCTGGATAACGCGTCAGCACATTGTCGGTTAGCCCCACGGCGCGAATAATGTCGTGGATGCGCGCAAGACGCTCCGCTCGCGGCAGGGACTGATGCAGGGTTAAGGCTTCTTCAAGCTGGGCGGCCACGTTTTTCACCGGGTTAAGGGCGTAGCGCGGATCCTGAAGCACCATCGCAATACGGTTACCGCGCAACGCCTGCCAGCGTTTGTTATTCAGGGTCAGCAGGTCGTTGCCGAGCACGTTAAGCTGGCTTGCGCTCACGATGCCCGGCTTGCGCACCAGCCCCATCAGGGCGCGGGCGGACATGGATTTTCCTGAACCCGATTCCCCAACCAGCGCCAGGCGTTCATTGCCAAGCGTAAAGCTCAGGTTGTTAACCACGCGCGCGGTGGAGTAGTCGATATTCAGCGCATCGACGATGACGCGTTGTTCAGTCATGTTGCGGCTCCAGTACATCGCGCAGGCCATCGCCCAGCAGGTTAAATGCCAGGCTGGCAAACAGAATTGCACCGCCCGGAATGGCGGCAATCCACCACTGGTCAAAAATGACCTGCATCCCGTCGGCAATCATGGCTCCCCATTCTGCCATCGGTGGGCGCGCGCCCAGACCGAGGAACCCAAGCCCGGCAGCAGCCAGAATAATTCCGGCCAGATCCAGTGCCAGACGCACAATCGCCGACGGCAGACACAGCGGCAGAATGTGGCCTAAAAGCAGCCGGAACCCGCGGATCCCCATCATTCCGGCAGCAGCCAGATAGTCGCTGTGACGCAGGCGCTGAATTTCACTGCGCGCCTGGCGGGCATAGGCGGGCCAGGTGGTTAAGGCCAGCGCCAGCGCCCCGTTTACCAGCCCCGGGCCAAGCATGGCCACGAACGCAAAGGCGAGGATCAGCCGCGGCATCGACATCACCACATCGGTAAAGCGCATCAGCACCCGCTCCAGCCAGCCGCCGTAAAACCCTGACAAAATCCCCACCAGCAGGCCTGCGGGCAGGGTGATGACGGTGACAAGCGCAACCAGCCCCAGCGCGGGGCGTGTGCCGTAAATCAGGCGTGAAAGCAGGTCGCGACCGTAGCTGTCCGTTCCCAGCCAGTGCTGGGCGTTGGGGGCCTGTAAGCGTGCGGCGGCGTCCTGCCAGTTAGGGTCACGCGGTGCAAGCCATGGAGCAAACAGCGCAACAGACACCAGCAGCGCGATGGCGATAAGCCCGCAAAACGCCGCAGGAGAGCGGCGCAGGCGGCGTAAAAAGAGATAAAACGGCATTAGCGCACCCTGGGATCGGTTGCCCGCACAAGCAGGTCGGTAAGGTTATTGATCAGTACAAAACAGACGCCAATAAGCAACGTGCCGCCCATCACCGCTGTGGTATCGCCCGCAAACAGCGCGGTGGTGAGATAGCGCCCGATACCCGGCCAGGAGAAGACGGTTTCGGTTAATACCGCGCCTTCCAGCATACTGGTGTAGGCGAGGGCGATAACTGTCAGCAGGGTGCTACGAATATTTGGCAGGACGTGGCGCAGCAGAATGGTCATCTCCCCGGCACCTTTAGCGCGGGCGAGCAGAATGTACTCTTTGTTCATCTCGCTCAGGCACGCTGAACGCGTCAGGCGGGTAATGCTCGCCAGCGAGTAATAGGCCAGCAAGAGCACCGGCAGCACCAGATGGCTGATGGCATTTCTGAAGGCGTCCCGGTCACCGGAAAGCCAGGTATCGACAAGCGCAAACCCGGTATGTGGCTCAACGGTAAACTGCCAGACATCATCCAGCCTGCCGGGGCCTGCGCTCCACTGGAGCTTCGCATAGAACAGCGCCAGCATCAGCAGGCCGAGCCAGAAAATCGGTACCGAGTTGCCGAGCAGGGTAAGCGTGCGGATCGTCAAATCGAGCGCTGTACCGGCGTAGCGGGCGCACAGCACGCCAGCTATCACACCGAGTAAGCCGCCAATAATAAGCGCCAGGGTTGCCAGCTCCAGCGTGGCGGGAAACGCGTGCAGCAGATCCTGTAACACAGGCTGCCCGGTGGCGCTGGCAGTGCCTAAATCGCCATGGGCGAGGTTTTGCACGTAATGCCAGAACTGCACGGGCAGCGGTTGATCCAGACCGAGCTGGTGGCGAACCTGATCGTAAGTGGACTGGCTGGCGTGATCGCCGACGATCTGCAAGACGCGATCGACGGGGGAAAATGCGGAAAGCGCAAACGTGATGAGCAACAGCCCGAAGAGCGTGAGCATCAGGGTCAGCAAGCCCTGAAGCACGCGCGTCACGTGGGTGGAAAGATGTGGCATGGGAAATCTCTTCATGCCGGGTGGCGGTTTCGCCTTACCCGACCGACAAAAACCAAGAACGTAGGCCGGGTAAGCGAAGCCGCCACCCGGCAACAAGGGCATATTACTTCGTGACGTTGTCGTACCAGACCATATCCGCGTTCAGCCCCTGCTGATAACCCTTCACGTTATCGCGCACCACAATCTGGGTTTTGCCCTGATCGACAAACACGTACGGCGAGTTATGCTGCAACTCTTCCTGCATCTTCTTGTACAGATCCAGGCGCTTCGCCGGGTCAGGCTCGGCAACCGCGGCCAGTGTGGCTTTATTCAGCTCAGGAATTTTCCAGCCGTTCAGGCCCGCCACGGTGCTGGATTTACCGTCGTTCCAGGCGAATGCACTGGCGTTAGAGTGCGCATCGAAATAGTCCGGGATCCACAGGCGGATCGCCGCCTGATGCTGTTTAGCGCGTACGCGGGCATACACCTGGCTACCCGCCGCTGGCAGTAGATCTACCTTCACGCCGCCCTGGGCAAAACTTGCCTGCATGGATTGCGCGATGGTGATAAACGGCGGCTTGTTCTCCACGTCCAGCGTGAAGTGCGCATCCTTGATGCCCGCTTTGGCGAGGATCGCTTTCGCTTTTGCCGGATCAAACTTAAATGGATTGTCTTCCAGCGCCCCCGGCAGACCAACCGGCAGGAAGCTCTGATGGACAAAATACTGGCCTTTCAGCAGGTTTTTGGTGATGCCGTCATAATCTACCAGCCAGCGAGAGGCTTCCCAGAAGGCCGGGTTGTTCAGCAGTGGGTTAGCGCTGTTGCCGGTGTTAAACACCAGGTAGTTTTGCTCGGCAGACGGAATGCTCAGTACCTTCACGCCGGATTTGCCTTCCAGCGCGCTGATCTGGTCAGCGCCCAGATCGCGGGCGACATCCGCATCACCCTGCTGGATCAGCAGGCGGCGGGAAGCCGGGTCGGGGACGTTTTTAATGATGATGCTTTTAAGCTTCGGCGCACCGCCAGGGGCGGTTTCGTTGGCTTCCAGTACGATGGCCTGATGCGGCTGGTAGACACGCATTTTAAACGCGCCGCTGCCCGCAGAGTGCATTTTCAGCCAGGCATTGCCGAAGTCGTTATCCTTCACATTCGCAGACACCAGTTTCTGATCAACGATAGAGGCAATCGGCGTGGAGAGGATATTCAGCGCCACGGATGGGCTGACGTCCGCCGTCCAGTGCAGGGTGAGCGTGTGGTCATCCACTTTCTTCAGCTGGCTTTCGATGTTGCTCGCGTCCCAGCCCAGCACGTTAAGGATAAACGCCGGGGATTTGTTCAGGGTCACGGCGCGGGTATAAGAGAAGATCACATCTTCCGGGCGCAGTGGATTACCGGAGGCGAATTTCGCATCAGGCTTCAGTTTGATGGTCAGGGTTTTTGCTGCCGCATCGGCCTGCCAGCTTTCGGCCAGAATCGGGGTGATTTTTTCCGGGTTAGTGCGGTCTGGCTGTACCAGGCGCTGATACAGGCTCGGTACGGTCTGGATGCTGGAAAGTTCGTTGGCTTCTGCCGGGTCGAGACTCACAATGTCATCAAGACCTTGTGCGACAACCAGCGTATTGGGTGGCGTGGCGGCGTTGGCAGTAGCAGAGAGCACAGCCAGTACCAGTAACGGCAGCAATTTTTTTGTCATAGCGATCCCTGGAAAGTCATTATTGTGATTGTTTTATGCACCGCTACGTTAGGCTGACTAATGTATTCCGCAAAGTTTAAATTCTGCTTTGCTTATGCCTTCAGGGTATAACGCATTTATATTGGCTATTAGCCCGAACGCTTTCCTGCCGCTTTTTAACCTGCTATAACAAAATCCTTACCTTTCAAGGAGTCATCCCTGTGCCGGAAATCAATCAACATGGTCAGACCGTTAACGATATTGTTCCCGACTGGAAAGGCGCGAGCGTCCTGACCCGTACACCGCTGGTGGGGCGCTATTGCCGTCTTGAACCGCTGGATCAAGAGCGCCATGCCGCCGAACTCTTTGATGCTTTTGCTCTGGGGGATGACAGTGACTGGACGTGGCTTGCCAGTACGCAGCCCGCCACGGTTGAAGAGACATCGCACTGGGTGCTCGGTAAAGTAATGGATGATGCGCTGGTGCCATATGCCGTTATCGACTCGCGCACCGACCATGCGGTGGGGCTGGTGAGCTATATGGCGATTGAACGGCTGATGGGGTCGGTAGAAATCGGCCACGTCACCTGGTCGCGAAAGATGAAAGGCTCCCGGATTGGCACCGAGACGGTGTGGCTGCTGCTGAAAAATGCCTTTGAGCACGGCTATCGCCGCCTGGAATGGAAGTGCGATTCGATGAACGTGGCATCGCGCAATGCCGCAGAGCGTCTGGGGTTTATCTGGGAAGGGCGGCTACGACAGAAGCTAGTGCGCAAGGGGCGCAACCGCGATAGCGACATGCTTTCTATTATTGATAGCGAATGGTCAGCGCGTGATGCGCAGTTGCGCGCGTGGCTGGCACCGGAGAATTTTGACGAGGAAGGGCGGCAGGTGAAACGGCTGGATGCGTTTCGCGGGTGATTTTCAGCCGGAACACGACAGCGCTGTAACTCTCTTATTTAACCAGAATAATTTCATCGTTTAAGGATCATAAAAATGAAAAACGGCAACCCATGTTGCCGTTTCGTTTTTACTTTCTCGCCAGCGCCACGGCGTGCTGCCACGCCTGCCAGCGCTGCTGCAACCGCGCATGTCGCGCCATATCCGGCGCAAATGTCACGTGTTCCGGCAGATACTGGCGAAGCTGCGCCGTCGTCAGATTCATCAACGCCTTGCGCGCCAGCAGCGCCGCGCCGGTGGCGGAAAGCTCTGCCACGTCGCTACGCATCACCGGGCAGCCAAGCAGGTCGGCCTGGTACTGCATCAGCCAGTCATTTTTGGTTGGCCCGCCATCCACCATTAGCGCACTGAGCGTAAAACCCTGATGGGCGCGCATCGCGGTTATCACGTCGGCAATCTGGTAGGTAATGGACTCCAGCGCGGCGCGGATCAGGTGCGCACGTTTCACACCGCGACTTAATCCGTGGATCAACCCGCGCGCGTTTTCATCCCACCAGGGAGCACCAAGCCCGGTCAGCGCCGGAACGAAAAATACCCCCAGGGTTGAATCAACCGTACGGGGCAAGTCGTTCAGCGTCTGCGCCAGTTCCTGCGGCGGAAGCTCGCTCAGCCCCGTACTGTCGGCCATCCACGCCACCGCATCTCCGGTGTGCGGAATATTTCCCTCCAGGCCGTACACCAGCGTGTTCCCGTCGTGCCAGGCGACCGTGGTGGCAAGCGAAGTCACGTCACAATCGGCAGACATCACCGGAGCCATCACAGACGATCCCGTTCCGTAAGTGGCTTTCACGCAGCCTTCAGCTCCCAGTCCATGAGCGAACAACGCGGCGTGGGAATCGCCAATCATGGCCAGCACCGGAATGCCGTCAGGAATGGATGTCCAGCCCGATGTCGTGCCAAACAGGCCGCTCGACGGTTTAATGGCAGGCAGGGCTTTGCGCGGGATGCCAAACAACGCGAGCATGTCCGCATCCCAGTCACCCGTTTGCAGGTTCATCAGCTGCGTGCGCGACGCGTTGGCGTGATCGCAGTAAAAACTCTCGCCCTGTGTGAGCTGCCACAGCAGCCAGCTGTCGATGGTGCCAAGACAAATCTCCCCCTGTTCAGCAAGGGCCAAACTGTCAGCAGTGTTATCCAGCAGCCAGCGCATTTTGGAGGCAGAAAACAGTGGTGCCACCGGCAGGCCGGTGACGGCTTTGATCTGCTTCTCGTGACCATTCTCGCGCAGCGTGTGGCAAAACGCAGAGGTGCGGGAACATTGCCAGCTCAGGGCCGGGGCAATGGGCCGCCCTGTTGCCCGATACCAGCCCACTACAGTTTCGCGCTGGTTGCTGATGGCTAACGCCGACACGCGTTCTGCGCCAACGGCTTCGATGGCGCGAGAGATGACATCCAGCGATGCTGCAAGCAGCAACTCTGCGGATTGCTCCACCCATCCCTCGCGCGGGGTCTGGATCTCCAGTGCGCGCGAGAAGCGGGCCACGATAGTGCCGCTACCATCAAAGGCCACGGCTTTCGCATTTGTAGTGCCCTCATCAAGGGCAATAATAATATCCTTGTTCACCGACATAGCGGCCTCCGGCCTTACTGGTGGAGATAGGTCGACACGCCAAGATAGCGGGTGAACGCTTCGTTGAGGATCTCTGCGCTGGAGGAGTGGTTCATGGCAACGTGATGCTCAAATCCGTTGCGGCAGATCCACGACAGCAGATTTTCCAGATGCGGAACCTGGATAACCGCGCGGCACCCGACAGTATCCAGCGGATCGTCCACCGAACGGCCTTCGCCAACGTAGGCTTTGATTTCACCGGTCAGGTCGTCAGTGCTCAGGCGGAAGTAGGTCAGCGGGCCACTTTTCAGGCGGCCATGTACCGCGCCGCAGGTGTTCTCTTTGCCCACGGTGGTGCCGATGATGTCGGCCGTGCCCATGTGCGGGGTTTCCAGGCTGGCGGCGGCGAAGTTACCGCAGTGGAACAGCACGCACTTGTCGCGATCGTCGCCAAAGTTGTTGTTCCAGTCGGCAATGGAGGCCGGGTTCAGGTTGCTGCTGGCGAGGGCATACATGGAGAGTGCGCCCATCACATCCACTTCGCAGGCGCTCGGCATCAGCTGGCCGGACATTACGCTCATAATTGAGCAAACGTTAATTCCGAGGTTTTCCTGCAATGACGTCCAGCACTGGATTGCGGTGGTGTCGATGTCGTTGGCGACAATCCATTCGCTCAGCACCACAAACAGTTTTGCCATCATGACCAGTTTGTCTGCCGGAATGCCGCTGGCATCGGCGTTATCGAGCAACAGTCGGCGTTTTTCATCGACGCGGATATCGTCATCACGCAGCAGTTTAATGCGGGTAAAGACTTCAGACAGATCGAGCGTTTCCACGGCAATGCCCAGCCGTTCCAGCAACTTCTCGCTGTAGCGTACGGTGTTAAAGCCCGCCGGACGCGCACCAATGGCCCCGACACGCACACCCCGCATACTGCTCACCACGCGGCAGACTTGCTCAAAACGACGGAGATCCTGCTCGAAGACTTCAGCGCTGAGCGCGCAGACGTGCTGGGTCGTCAGGGTGAACGGGATGCCGTACTGGCGCAGGTTATTGCACAGTGAGATCTTGCCGCAGAAGCTGTCGCGGCGGGTGGCGAGGCCCATTTTGTCGAGATTATCTTCTTCGGCCTGCACCAGTACCGGCACGTTCAGGCCGGAAAGGCGCAGGGTTTCTGCAATCGCTTTTTCGTCACCAAAGTTAGGCAGCAGAACCACCACGCCGTGAATGGCATCGCGATGGGTGCGGAACAGATCGGCACAGACTTTTGCGTCCTGACGGGTTTCAACCCCGCCAAGCTCCGTCTGGCTCGGGTCGAGCATTATGGTGTTGATGCCAAGACGGCCAAACAGCGCGATGGCCTGTTCACGCGCTTCTGCGACCAGGTAGCTTGGGAAAAATCCCCGGTTACCGATAATCACGCCCATGGTGAGTTGTTGAGGAATTCGGGACATTGCGTTCTCTCCAGTAAGATGTTGTTTTTATTTTTCAGGATGCCTGTTTTACGTGCAGTTCCCGGGCGTGTCTGATAACGCCTGCTGCATCTATTTCGTGGCGCGCGCGCGTCGAGGCGCGGTCGGCCGCAATCGCGTATTGCCCGTCAGGGATACCTAAACGGCGCAGCGGGATAGCGCACCCGGCTTCGGCCAGCACTTCCGCCACCAGGCTGCCTACGCCACCGTTCACGTTGTGCTCTTCTACCGTCACCACGGCTTTGCACGGTTTGATGGCCGCCAGCAACGCTTTGGTATCACAGGGACGAATAGATGGGACACTGATAACACTGGCGTCAATACCTTCTGCGGCGAGTTGTGCGGCCGCTTCCACTATTTCATGTACGGTCGAGCCCATTGCAACCAGCGCTACGTCATGGCCCGCACGCAGCACGTCAATGTTGCCCGGTGCAAAACGGTAGCTTTCATCGTGCAGTTCCGGCAGTGCTTTGCCGTCAAGACGGATATAGACCGGGCCGACGTGATCCAGGGCGTAGTCGATAATCTGACGACACTCTGCCGGGCTTGATGGGGCATAAATTTCGATGTTGCCAAAACCGCGCATGATGGCGATATCGTCAATGCTGTGGTGGGTACTGGCGAGAGGGCCGTAGCTGGCACCGGCATTCAGGCCAAACAGTTTGACGTTGGTGTTGTTGTAGCAAATATCGACTTTGATTTGCTCGTTGGCGCGGGAGATCAAAAACGGCGCGGCGTTACAGGTGACCGCAATCTTGCCGCCAATCGCCAGCCCGGCGGCAGTGCCGACAAGGGTCTGCTCGGCGATCCCGACGTTCACCAGCCTGCCAGGGAAACGCTTGATAAACGGCGAAATTTTGGCAGTAGAGGTGGAATCTGCCACCACGGGAACCAGATCCAGCCCTCTGTCGACCGCATCGATAAAGGCATCTACCATTACGGTGGCGAGATGTTCGCTATTACTCATCTTTCAGTTCCTCCAGCGCCAGTTCAACTTCTTCGCCTTTTGGCACACGGTGGTGCCACTCCGGGCGGCCCTGAATAAAGGAGATCCCGGCACCTTTCGTTGTGTGGGCGATCACCACGTGCGGCTTCCCGTTTGGCTGTAATCCTTCCAGCGTTGCCACCACATCAGCCATGTTATTGCCGCTGCATTCGGTCACTTCCATGCCAAACGCACGCCACTTCTCATCCAGCGGATCGGTGTTGAGGATCTCTTTGGTTGAGCCCGCGAGTTGCAGGTTGTTTTTGTCGTTAATGATGACCAGGTTATCCAGCTGATAGTGGGCGGCAACCAGCGCCGCTTCCCAGTTACTGCCTTCCGCCAGCTCGCCGTCCCCGGTCACCACAAAGACCCGGCGCTTGCTGTTATTGCGTTTCGCGGCCAGGGCGATGCCCACCGCAACCGGCAGGCCATGGCCGAGTGCGCCAGTATTCAGCTCAATGCCCGGGGTTTTGTGTTTCACCGGATGACCCGGCAGGTGAGAATCTGCGTGCTGATAAGTGGCAAGCCACTCCAGTGGGATAAAGCCCGCTTCTGCGAGCACGCAATAGTAACCGCCCACCGCATGACCTTTGGATTGGATATAGATATCGCGTTCGTCGCTGTCCTTCAGCTGCGGTGAGCAGTGGAGAATGCGGAAATAGAGCGCGGTGAGCAGCTCAACCTGAGAGAGATCTGCACCGGTGTGACCACCAGCGGGGCTTTCAGCATTCAGCACGATGATCCGCCGACGAATCGAGCGTGCCTTTTTTTCGAGCTCCGCAACGGAGAGCGAAAACGGATTCATAAAACACCTCCTGAATTTATAATCTGTAATGAATAATTATTCCAGCAGGGTAAGAAAGAGCCCGTCTGACACGGGATTTTTTACGTCATTGAATATATATTCAATGCTGATTTATTATTCATGATGATAAGATATGCCCGGATTCAGGGTTTGTCTACGCCCCGAACGGGCTCTTTGCAAAAAAAGCGAAAACGATCACATTCGGATCTCTTCAGGAAAGGCGGGTTCCCTTGTTATCTATTCATCAATGAATAAAAATACAGGTATGAAATCAGGGGGAACGCCATGTCAAAGCAGGATGAACAACGGTTGCTGGTGAAGATTGCCACGCTTTACTACAGCGAAAATAAAAAACAGTCCGAGATTGCCTCGCTGCTGCACCTCTCACAGTCTTTTGTATCACGTGCCTTAACGCGCTGCCAGAAAGAGGGGCTGGTCAAAATCACTGTCGTCCAGCCGACCAATATTTTTGTGTCGCTGGAGAAGGCGCTGGAAGAGCAGTACGGCATTCGCCAGGCCATTGTGGTGGATGTGGGGGACAACCCGACTAACGCACAGGTGAAACACGCCATTGGCAGTGCGGCAGCGCACTATGTTGAAACGCGCCTGCGCCCTGACGATCTGGTGGGAATTTCCTCCTGGAGTAGCACCATCCGTTGCATGGTGGACGAGATGCATCCGCAGAATATCAGCGCCGCAGGGGTTATCCAGCTTTTGGGCGGTGTCGGGCCAAACGGTAACGTGCAGGCGACTATCCTGACGCAACAGCTGGCGGCGCATCTGGACTGTCCGGCGTGGCTGTTACCGTCGCAGAGTATTGAGCATTCCGTTGAAGAGCGCGCCCGGCTGGTGGGCAGCCCGGACGTGGCAGCAGTGGTCAGTAAATTTGCCGAAGTGGATGTGGCGATTGTGGGGATCGGCGAGCTGGAGCCGTCCCAGCTGCTGAAAAACTCCGGGAACTACTACAACGAAGATATGCTCAGGTTACTGTCTGAGCGCGGTGCGGTAGGGGATATCTGCCTGCATTACTACGATGCGCAGGGCAAGCAGGTGCTGAGCCACGAAGAAGATCCGGTAATTGGCATGGAACTTTCACAGATCCGCACCTGCCCGCAGGTGATTGCCCTGGCAGGCGGGCCGGAGAAGCGCAACGCTATCCGTGGTGCACTGGAAGGGGACTATATCGATGTGTTGATCACCGATTACCCGACGGCAAGGAGCTTGCTGAAAGCTGAGGTGTAAGTGTTGCCGGGTGGCGGCTGCGCCTTACCCGGCCTACACATTTAATCGCTATTTTCCTTCCATTACCGCCTTCTGCGCCACCACTGCCGCTTTCTGCTGCATCCGGTTTTGCATTTGGTCGATAATGACTGCCACGATTATCACAATCCCTTTAATCACCATTTGCCAGAACTCACTCACGCCCATCATCACCAGCCCATCAGCCAGGAAGCCAATCACAAAAGCGCCAATCAGGGTGCCGAGAATGGTCCCGCGTCCGCCCGCCAGCGACGTCCCGCCAAGCACCACGGCAGCGATGGCGTTCATCTCAAAGGCTGTGCCGTTCGCCGGGTGGCTGGCCAGAAGCTGAGCTGATACCACAATCCCGGCAATAGCCGCGCACAGGCCGGAGAGGGTATACACCAGCACTTTCACCTGTTTCACCTTCACGCCGGAAAGCTCAGCCGCACGCTCGTTATCGCCGATGGCGTACACATGACGGCCAAACGGCAGGCGGCGGGCGATCCAGGCAATCACCACGGCCAGCACGATCATCATCCAGATGGCCCAGGGGATCCCGAGCAGCGTGCCCGCGCCAATCTCGTCAAAGCCGGTATTCCCCAGTTGCGGATTACCGGCAAGGCCAGGGAAGGTTTGTCCGTCGGAGGTTAACATCGCCGTACCGCGCAGCACGTACATGGTGCCCAGGGTACAGATGAACGGCGCCACGTTGTAGCGGGTGATGATCCAGCCGTTCACCGCCCCAATCAGCGCCCCAATCAGCAGCACGATGGGAACAATCACCCAGACGCTCGGGAAGATGGCAATGCCAAACATCGGCAGAACAATGCCTTTGGTGATTAGCCAGCCGGCGACCATGCCGCACAGGCCAAGCGTGGCACCAATCGACAGGTCAATCCCGGCGGTAATGATCACAAAGGTGATCCCCAGCGCCAGGAACGCATTGATCGCAATGTGTTTAATCATGATCACCAGGCTGCCCGCCGAGAGGAAGCCTGGCACGGTAATGGTAAAGAAGCCGACAATCAGGAACAGCGCAATAAAGGTGCGCATTTTGAGCAGCAGCAGCAGGATATTTTCCCGGGAAAGCGCAGCCCCTTTTTGCGGTGCCAGCGCGACAGACTGTGTAGTTTTCATATCAGAACCCCTGAGCACTTGCCGTTACCAGTGCCGATTCTTCGGCCCGATCGCGTACGATATCGGCGGTGAGTTTGCCGCCGGACATCACCAGAATGCGGTCAGATACCGCCATAATTTCTTTTAAATCCGAGGTGGAAAAGACCACCGCAATCCCGCGTTTTGAAAGCTCCACCATCATGCGGAACACGTCGGCTTTCGCCCCGACGTCGATGCCCCGCGTGGGTTCGTCCAGGAACAGCACTTTCGGGTCCGTCAGCAGCGAGCGGCCTATCACCACTTTTTGCTGGTTACCGCCGCTCAGCGCCTGAATTTCGACTTCAGGTGATGAGACTTTGATCGACAGGTTGCCAATGGTGGAGGCCACCACCGCCTGCTCATCCTTTTGCGAGATGGTTAACCCGCGTTGTAGCCGTCGCCACAGGCTGGCAATGGTCAGGTTGCTGGCGACCGATGAGCCGGGGAAAATCCCGGTACGTTTGCGGTCTTCCGGTACCAGGCTCATGCCCATGCGGATGCGGTCGGCAGTCGAGAGCCGCTGCGGCACGGGTTTGCTGTCCAGCCACAGTTTGCCGAGGTAGTTCCGCTGGGTGCCTAACATGCACTCGAACAGCTCAGTGCGCCCTGCGCCCATCAGGCCATAAATCCCGACGATTTCCCCCGCGTGAACCTGAAAGCTGACATCGTTCACCACCGAGTTACCCGCCGCGTTAACGCAGGTGATGTGCTCGGCTTCAAGCACCGGCGCGCCAAACGTCCGCCCCGGAGAAAGGAAGTTGCTGACCGGATCGCTGCCCAGCATTTCACGCACAATCCAGGGCACGTCGATATCTTCCACCCGCGCTTCGGCCTGGAATTTGCCGTCACGCAGAATGGTAATCACATCCCCAATCGCCATGAGCTCTTCCAGGCGGTGCGAGATATAGATGATGGAGACGCCCTGGTGGGTCAGCTCGCGGATCACGCGGAACAGAATATCGACTTCGGTTTTGCTGAGCGCCGATGTGGGCTCATCCAGGATCAGGATGTCGGCATCTTCCGCCAGCGCTTTGGCAATCTCGATAAGCTGCTGCTGCCCGACTTTCAGGTTACCGACCAGCTCGCGTGGGGAAATCGGTTGATCGAGCCGTTTCAGCAACGTGGCGGCGTGCGCTTCCTGTTCGCTTTCCTGAATCGGCATCAGCCCCTTTTGCCGCTCGCGGCCAAGGAAAATGTTCTCTGCCACGTTCAGGTTTTCAAACAGGTTCAACTCCTGGTGCACCATGCCGATACCCTGTGCTGCGGCATCGCGGGTATTGGCAAAATGAACCTGTTTGCCGTTAAGCCACATCTCGCCGAGGCTCGGCTGCTGAACGCCCGCAAGGATTTTCATCAGCGTGGATTTTCCGGCGCCGTTTTCGCCAATGATGACGTTCACTTTGCCGCGCCAGACGCGGTAGTCGACGTTATCCAGCGCGACAGTGCCAGGAAAGAGCATCGAAATGCCGCGCGTGCGCAGGATAATGTCGTCAGTCGGGATGTCGCTCATCACGGCGTCTCCTGTTTCAGTTCCAGCGCGGCGGCTTCGTCAGCTTTGCCTGCAGTTATCGTGGTGGCGAAGGTCACGCTGGCGTTTTTACCGTTCCAGCTTTCATCCACTTTCGGCAGATGCGTCACTGCCTCGCGATTAAAGGCGCGAGAGAGCTGAGCAAACTGCACCTGATTGGTGAACTCTTCAAAGCGGAAACCGGCTGCATCGCGAATGGCATTGCCCCGCATCACCGGGCCGCTCTGGATCTCAAACGGTTGACCGTTAACCATCATCACCAGTTTTTGCTCGCGTTCGTTGCTGTTATCCACGCGCTCAATTTTGCCGGTCAGCCGGACAAAGACACTTTTCGGCGTGGAAGAGGGCGTTTTCAACTGCGTGCTCAGCGCACTGGCATCCAGCGCGTGTTGTGACGCGGCATCCAGTACCCGTGACTGCCAGGTTTGTTGCGCGATCTGCTGGGGTGTCTGGTTGTCGAAGCTCGCTTTCGCGTTTGGATCGGCAGGCATAATTGGCTTGCCGTCCGCATCCAGATCCACCACCGTGCAGGCCGTCAGCAACAGGGCGGCGCACCCGATCAGCACAGCGCCCCATTGTTTTAACGACATATTGCCTCCGCTTATTTGCTGAGATTGAACATGCTCAGCTTGCTGGCGTTGGTGTCATCAATCAGCACGCAATCCATCAGCTGTTTCTCTTCTTTCTGCGCTTTGCCGTTTTTCAGGTAGTAATCCGCCTGCTCAACCGCCATCTGCGCCTGTTGCCAGCCAGGCTGCAACACGGTGGCTTTGATGTTGCTGTTTTTGACGATGGAATCGCGGGTGTAGTCGCTGCCGTCGAAGCCGACGACGATGACGTTATGTTTGCCAGCGGCTTTCAGAGCGGCTTCTGCACCCAGCGCCATGGTGTCGTTACCGGAGATCACGCCAACGATGTCGGGGTTGGTCTGCAAAATGGCTTCCATACGGGTGAAGGCTTCGGTCTGGCTCCAGTTGGCGGTTTGCTGCGCCACCATTTTCATGTCGGTGTAATCATCCAGTACGTCGTGGTAACCCTGCGAGCGGACGTGGGCGTTGGTATCGGACTGGCGACCCAGCAGCTCAACGTATTTACCTTTGCCGTTCAGCAGCTTCGCGAACTTCTCTGCACCCAGTTGTGCGCCCTGATAGTTGTTCGACACGATCTGGGCGACGGCGACACCGGTTTTATTGATTTCGCGATCGATAAGGAATGCTGGTACGCCTGCGGATTTGGCTTTCTCCAGCGGGCCGACGGTGGCATCTGCCCCGGCATTATCAAGGATGATGGCCTTAGCCTTACGGGCAATGGCGGTTTCAATCAGCTGGTTTTGCTTGTTCACGTCGTCATCATGGGATGCCACCAGCACGGTATAGCCAAGCTCTTTTGCTTTAGCTGCCGCGCCGTCGGCTTCTGCCTTGAAGAACGGGTTGTCGTGAGAAGGGGTAATTATCGCGATAAGACCGTTTTCAGCAGCAAACAACGAGCCGGAAGCGGCAATCATAGAAGCGAACAGGGCGGTTTTTACAAAGGTCATCTTCATGCTTTTCTCCACATTGAATATTTATTCAATAATGATTTATTATTCAATTTAACGATAAAGCCGCCTTTCCGAACTGTCTACGGTTTAGGCAGCTAATTTCTTAAAAGGAGAATAGGATCACGATCCTGACGGGAAAGAGGGAGATCAGGTAAAAACAAAAGCACCTGCTCAGAGACAGGTGCTTAAAGAGGGACAAATTGTTGACGGTGCGATCAGGACTGAAGCTCTTTACGCACAATCTCTGCGCCAGCGTTTAAGGCATTGAGTTTGCCCTGGGCAACCTGGCGGGATAACGGCGCCATGCCGCAGTTGGTGGATGGATAGAGCTTATCGGCATCGACAAACTGAAGCGCTTTTCGCAATGTACTGGCCACCTCTTCTGGTGTTTCAACGGTATTCGTTGCCACGTCAATGGCACCGACCATCACTTTTTTGCCGCGGATCAGCTCAAGCAGATCCATTGGCACGCGGGAGTTATGACACTCCAGCGAGATGATATCGATATTCGATGTTTGCAGTTTAGGGAAGGCTTCTTCGTACTGCCGCCACTCTGAACCCAGCGTTTTTTTCCAGTCGGTATTGGCTTTGATGCCATATCCGTAGCAGATATGTACTGCCGTTTCACACTTAAGCCCTTCAACGGCACGCTCTAACGCGGCAATGCCCCAGTCATTCACCTCATCAAAGAAAACGTTAAAGGCAGGCTCATCGAACTGGATAATATCGACGCCAGCAGCTTCAAGCTCTTTGGCTTCCTGGTTGAGTATTTTGGCGAATTCCCAGGCTAATTTTTCGCGGCTCTTGTAGTGGTTGTCATAGAGCGTATCGATCATCGTCATCGGGCCGGGCAGCGCCCATTTAATCGGCTTGTTGGTGAGCTTGCGTAAGTATTTGGCATCGTCGACAAAAACGGGTTTTTGACGGGCGACCGCACCCACAACCGTCGGAACACTCGCGTCGTAGCGATTACGAATTCGGACTGTTTCGCGTTTTTCAAAATCAACGCCGCTGAGGTGTTCAATAAACGTGGTGACAAAATGCTGACGCGTCTGTTCACCGTCGCTGACAATATCGATGCCTGCACGCAGTTGATCATCCAGAGACAAACGCAGGGCATCCTGTTTCCCCAGAATTAACTCTTCATTTTGTAATTTCCACGGTGACCAGAGTGTTTCTGGTTGGGCAAGCCAGGACGGTTTAGGTAAGCTGCCCGCCGTCGACGTGGGAAGTAAAATTTTCATAATGGATGACCTTTTATATTTCGTTAATCAAAGAGAGTAATTAGCAGACCATTGCTCAAGAATTGTCTTGTAAGGTTTGATAAAGTTCTCTTCTGTATATTTTCCCTGTTCAATAGCCAGCTGACTCCGCTCTTCCCGGTCATAAACAATTTTGGTTAATGAATGATCCTGGTGATTCAGGTCAGGCTGATAGCATTGGCCTGCCGCAGAGTTGGCATTGTAAATTTCAGGCCGGTAAATCTTCTGGAATGTCTCCATCGTGCTGATGGTGCTGATAAGCTCAAGGTTCGAATAATCACTCAGCAAATCACCCGCAAAGAAGAACGCCAGAGGTGCTGCGCTATTTTTTGGCATGAAATAGCGAACCTGTAACCCCATTTTATTGAAGTATTGTTCAGTCAAAGAGGTGCCGTCTGGCTGGTACTCCAGGCCGAGAACAGGATGCTGCACGCCGGTCTGATGATAGGTGTCTTTACTTGAGACGCTCAGGCAGATAACCGGTGACTTTTTGAAGTTAGCCTTGTATTCACTGGAGTTGACGAAATGCCTGAAGATATTCCCGTGCAACTCGCCAAAGTTTTCAGGAATGCTGAACTGTGCCTGGTTTTTATTATGTTCGGACAGTAATACGCTAAAGTCATAATCACGGACGTAAGAGGAGAAGTTATTCCCGACAATACCTTCAATACGTTCGTTGGTTTTTTTATCAATAATGCTGGTTTTCAATATTTCAATCGCCGGGAAAACCGTGCTGTTACCTTCACTGCCGATATTCATTTCAACAGAGATAATATCCAGTTCAACCGAGTAGCGATCGCCTTTAGGATTATCCCAGTGCGCCAGCGTATTAAAACGATTGTTAATCATCGCTAACGTGTTGCGCAAATTCTCCTGACGATTTTTTCCTCTGGCCAGATTAGCGAAGTTGGTCGTAATACGCGTGTTTTCTGAGGGGTTATAATTTTCATCGAAAGCACTGCGTTTAATCGCAAATGTAAAATTATTATTCATCGTACTTTGCATCCTGGGCTCTGAGATGAAAACGGTTCGCTTTTCTGGCTATTCCTGAGTGGGTTGAGTTACTCAGTTGCCGTTTTCATGTTATGAATTAGTTAACATGGCTTAATTTATGACAGAGCCTCTGGATGAGGAAAAGCGACTTAATTTCAATACAACATGAGTTATCTTCATGATCGGGCGGAGGGCAGGGCGAGGAAGTTGAGTTTTACTCAACCAGCAGCGTGCAAATATGGGCGTTAATCATCGTCCAGGCGAGGGTGAGCGGCTTACCTTTGCTAAACGGCCCTGCGTCTTTTGCCAGCGCCAGAACGAGAGTCTTATTATCCAGTTGGGTCACGCGTGCGCAGTCAAATCCCATGTATTCCTGTACCTGAGGAAAGAGGGCTTTAAACAGGCTCTCTTTGGCGCTGAAGGCAAGCGTCAGGGCAAGGGCAACAGGATAACCTGAGCGGGAAAGCACGGCCTCTTCCTCTGTATCAATCACCCCGTCTTTGATTTCGTGAGCTTCACTTTCGGCGAGGATGGCTTCGCAATCGATGCCGATAAGGGCATGTTGATCCCGGATGGCGACCGCCATCGCCTGCGTGCCGCTGTGGGTGATGCTACCTGAAATATTCGCAGGCCAGATGGGCTCTCCGCTGGCACCGATGGCCGGGATAGTGCGGTCATTCAGGGCGCTGAGCGCGTGTGCGGCGGCGATCCGTCCTGCCAGATGCTCGGCTTTGCGCTTGCGTCCGGCATCGGTCAGTTGGGTGTGGTGGGGGAGCCAGAGCAGATCGGCATCAGTGAAGGTGGTGGGATCGAAGGTGACGTGATGGACGGTGTGGCTGGCGAGAAGGAATGTGGTGTGAGTGGATTTCATGTTATTCCTTTTGAGTTTGTGCGGCCTGATGCCCTCACCCTGTGGGTTGAGTGATCCCCACAAAAAATACGAGCACGGACGGCTCCCTCTCCTCTTTG
>NZ_JBSICG010000024.1:0-85560 GCF_056156645.1 Enterobacter sp. Li2LvB3
TGACAAGCATAAAATTCAAAAAACTTTTCGTTCGCTCACTTTTCAAACTTTGCGCTTATTTTACCTTCGAATTGACCGTTAATTGTGCGATTTCACGCGCAAAACTGGCAACCTGCGCCCAGTCGGTATAGACCACTTCTTTACGGGTATCCGTTTCACCGCCAGTCATCTTCATAATTAGACGGATCATAAAGCGGTCATACCAGCGATAACGTGGGTAACGCAGCGCACCGGCGAATACGGCACACAGATCTGGCTGCCACGGAGAGCCCAGCAAAAACTTACGCGTGTAGCTGTTCGTCTGTGGTGTGCGTTTCTCAGCTTTACGCGCAACCAGGTTTACGGAATAGAAAGCGCCCGGCAATGCATTCAGCACCGCCGTATGCTTTTTCACAAAGCTATCCAACGCAGGATGGAAATGCCCGTAACGAATAGACGCTCCAATGACCACGCGATCGTAGTCTTGCCAGCTAATCTCTTCTGTACGGTTCAGGTTCACGACATCTGCGTAAACCCCCAGCTCTTTTAATTCAGAAGCCAGATAAGAGGCAATCTCACGCGTTTGCCCGTCACGTGTGGAGAATAGAATAAGTGTTTTCAACAATGACTCCCTTACTCGCGCCAGAATGTTGGGGTAAACAGCACCAGCAGCGTAAAGACCTCAAGACGCCCGAACAACATGTTGGCAATTAAGATCCATTTTGCCACCGGGTTCATACTGGCAAAGTTATCCGCCACTACGCCCAGCCCTGGCCCCAGGTTATTAAGCGTTGCCACCACGGACGCGAATGCAGAGAAATCATCCACACCGGTTGCAATAATGGCGAGCATACTGACGATAAAGACCAGCGCATAGGCAGAGAAGAACCCCCACACCGCTTCGAGGATACGTTCCGGTAGCGCGCGGTTCCCCAGTTTGATGCTGTAAACCGCGTTCGGGTGCACCAGGCGTTTCAGCTCACGGTTCCCCTGCTTAAACAGCAGCAGGATACGAATGACCTTCAGACCACCGCCCGTAGACCCGGCACAACCACCAATAAATGCAGAACAGAGCAACAGCACAGGCAGGAACAACGGCCAGCGCGCAATGCTGTCGGTTGTGAAGCCCGCCGTTGTCGCCATCGATACAACCTGGAAGAAGGCCTGATTGAGCGTGGTGATTGCCGAGTTATAGACATCATGAAGCCACAGCACCAGGGTGCAGATGACGACCAGGGTAAGCTGGACGCCAATAAACATGCGGAATTCCGGGTCGCGCCAGTAGACCTTCAGGCTACGCCCGCTCAGTAAAGAGAAGTGCAAACCATAGTTACAACCGGAGATCAGCAGGAAGATGGCAATAATGGTGTTGATTGTCGGGCTGTCGAAGTAGCCCACACTGGCGTCATGCGTAGAGAAACCGCCAATGGCGATTGTGGCAAAGCTATGGCCAATGGCATCAAAGGCAGGCATCCCGGCAAACCACAGCGCCAGTGCGCAGGCAATCGTCAGTAAGACGTAGATAAGCCACAGCGTTTTCGCCGTTTCGGCAATACGTGGGCGCATCTTATTATCTTTCAGCGGACCAGGCATTTCGGCGCGATACAACTGCATCCCACCGACACCCAGAATCGGCAGAATGGCCACGGCCAGGACAATGATCCCCATGCCGCCGAACCATTGCAGCATTTGCCGGTAGAAGAGAATAGCGTGAGGTAATGAATCCAGCCCCACCAGCGTGGTTGCCCCGGTGGTGGTTAAGCCTGAGAACGATTCAAAGAAAGCGTCCGTGATGGTCAGATTCGGTTGCTCAGCAAAGATGAAAGGTAGCGCACCCACGCTCCCCAGCACCGTCCAGAACAAGACGACAATCAAAAACCCTTCGCGGGATTTCAGTTCACCTTTCTCACGACGGTTAGGCCACCAGAGCATCGAACCGATCATCAATGCGACAAAGAACGTCTGGGTAAACGCACGCCCCGCACCGTCCCGGTAGATAAGTGCCACCAGTCCAGGGAGAATCATCGTCCCGGAAAAGAGTATGACCAGCAGTCCAACGATTCGGGTAATGGCACGAAAATGCATCTCTGCCGCTTCCTTAGGAATTCAAAAAGTAAGGTGGGGATTATTCTTCAATCGGCAGCAATTGCAACGAACCACGACTAAAATCAGCCAGCTTTGCTGAAAAAGCATCCAGTTCTGCCTGAGGAAGCGCCACACGCAACTGTACTGTCGCCTGGTAATCACTGTGCGTAATCACGCCATTAAATTGCTTTAGCAGGGTTTCGATACCCGATAACTGAGCGTAATCGCACAGCAAAGTATATTCGGTGAGTGGCGTTTTGCGGGTTGTTATCAGCAGATGAAGTGCCTGTTGAACGCCGCCACCGTAGGCTTTAACCAGCCCACCCGTTCCGAGCAAAATGCCGCCATAGTAGCGAACCACTACAGCGGTTATCTCTCCCACACCACTTCCCATTAACTGAGAAAGCATGGGCTTACCGGCAGTGCCTGCCGGTTCACCATCATCAGAAAATCCCAGTTGCTGCGAGTCATCCGGTGGCCCGGCCACCCACGCGACACAGTGGTGACGCGCATCAGGGTGTTGTGCGCGAACGGACTCCACAAACGCCTTTGCCGCCTCTACGCCGTCGGTGTGTGCCAACAGCGTAATAAAACGGCTTTTCTTGATTTCCTCAACAAAGGTGACCGGTTCCGCCGGTATCAGCCAGCTTTCCATCAGGCCAGTTTCAGATCTCGCGTCATGTTCTCGACACCGTTTTCGTGGATAACCACGTTATCTTCGATACGAATACCGCCAAACGGTTTCAGCGCTTCAATTTTTTCCCAGTTGAAGTGCTTGCTGAACTGGCCTTCACGCCACGGCGCCAACAGGGATTCGATAAAGTAGATACCCGGTTCAATGGTCAACACCATACGCGGCTCGATAATACGCGTGCAGCGCAGATAAGGATATCTAGACGGTGCCGCCAGATGTGTGCCCGTGTCATCCTGCATGAAGCCTGCGACATCATGAACCTGAAGACCCAGCGGGTGACCAATACCGTGCGGCATGAATGGCCCGGTCAGGTTGTTTTCCACCATCGCTTCTTCGCTCATATCCTTCACAATCTGGTGCTTACGCAGCAGTTTTGCGATGCGCTGATGGAACTGGATGTGGTAATCCACATAGCTGGTTCCCGCTTTCATGGTGCTGATAAGCGCCAGTTGCTCGTCATTTACGTCTTTGATCAGATGTGCAAAATCGGTATCACCGTTGGCGGCCCAGGTACGGGTCAGGTCAGCGGCATAGCCGTTGTACTCAGCGCCCGCATCCAGCAGGAAGCTGCGCATCTCAGACGGAACATGATGATCCAGTTTGGTGTAGTGCAGAACGGACGCGTGCTCATTCAGCGCCACGATGTTGCTGTACGGCACATCGGTATCACGATGACCGGTTGCCGTCAGGTATGCCTGGTTAATATCGAACTCGCTCATGTCAGACAGGAACGCTTCATGCGCAGCACGGTGGCCCGTCACCGCTGTTTTTTGCGCTTCACGCATACAGAAGAGTTCGTAATCAGTTTTATAAGCGCGGTAATAGTGCAGATAATCCAGAACCCCTTTCGGATTCAGTTTGTCAGCCGGAATATCCAGGCCCAGCGCACGCTCTGGCACAGGTCCAATATAGGCAATATTGCCACGCGCAGCGGGCAACTGGCTGCCAATCCCGTCGGCTTTCGGCAGCGCGATAACGTCCACTTCTTCGGTCCAGAAGGTCGTTGGCAGCGGCTCAACGTTGTGCCAGTAATCCACCGGCAGATAGAACCACAGCTTCGGCTTGTTCACGCCATCAACCAGCAACCAGCAATTTGGAACCTGTGTCACCGGCACCCAGGCTTTAAACTGCGGGTTGACCTTAAACGGATAAGCATGGTCATCAAGGAAGGTATTCATCAGTTCGCCGGAGTGGATCAGCAGGGCATCCAGCTTAAAACGAGCCAGTACATCGCGGGTACGTTCCTGTAAGGTAACGATATGATTTTTATAGAGCACAGCCAGTGAGTCCATCATTTTTCCTTTCGTTTTTTCGACCTCAAGTCTTCGCATCTTAGCACACCTGCCCTCACCTGCGTGATTTCCACCGAGCGTGATCAATGCAGCAATTTTTTAATGAGTGATTTGCATTTTATTAACATAAATTCCACACTCCGTCTCATCTGGTATGACCAGATCCAATTGCTGGATTCAGGAGACTGACATGCTCTACAAAGGCGACACCCTGTACCTCAACTGGCTGGAAGATGGCATTGCCGAACTGGTGTTCGATGCCCCCGGCTCAGTGAACAAGCTCGATACCGCGACGGTGGCCAGTCTTGGCCAGGCGCTGGATGTACTTGAAAAGCAATCTGATTTAAAAGGGCTGCTGCTGCGCTCTAACAAAGCGGCCTTTATTGTCGGTGCCGATATTACCGAATTCTTGTCTCTGTTCCTGGTGCCAGAAGAACAGCTGAGCCAGTGGCTGCATTTTGCCAACAGCGTGTTTAACCGCCTGGAAGATTTACCTGTTCCGACGATCTCCGCCGTTAACGGCTACGCGTTGGGCGGTGGCTGCGAATGTGTGCTGGCCACCGATTATCGTCTGGCGACACCTGACCTGCGTATCGGCCTGCCTGAAACTAAGCTGGGCATCATGCCGGGCTTTGGCGGCTCTGTACGTATGCCACGCATGCTGGGTGCCGATAGCGCCCTGGAAATTATTGCTGCGGGCAAAGATGTCGGCGCGGAACAAGCACAGAAAATTGGCCTGGTAGATGGCGTCGTTAAGCCAGAAAAACTGGTTGAAGGTGCTATCGCCATTCTGCGTCAGGCTATTAATGGCGATCTCGACTGGAAAGCGAAACGCCAGCCGAAGCTTGAACCCTTAAAGCTCAGCAAAATTGAAGCGGCCATGAGTTTCACCATTGCCAAAGGCATGGTGATGCAGACCGCAGGTAAACACTACCCGGCACCTATCACGGCGGTAAAAACCATTGAAGCCGCTGCCCGCTTTGGCCGGGAAGAAGCACTTAAATTAGAAAACCAGAGCTTCGTTCCGCTGGCGCATACCAACGAAGCGCGCGCTCTGGTGGGCATCTTCCTGAACGACCAGTTCGTTAAAGGAAAAGCCAAACAGCTGACCAAAAACGTCGAAACCCCGAAACACGCGGCGGTACTGGGCGCAGGCATTATGGGTGGCGGTATCGCCTGGCAGTCGGCCTGGAAAGGCGTGCCGGTAGTGATGAAAGACATCAGCGAAAAATCCCTGACGCTGGGCATGACCGAAGCGGCCAAATTGCTCAACAAGCAGCTTGAGCGCGGCAAGATTGATGGTCTGAAACTGGCGGGTGTGATCTCCACTATCCAGCCAACCCTGGAATACAGCGGTTTCGATCGCGTTGACGTGGTTGTCGAAGCCGTTGTTGAGAACCCAAAAGTTAAAAAAGCGGTCCTGGCAGAAACGGAAGATAAGGTTCGCCCGGATACAGTTCTGGCGTCGAACACCTCTACCATCCCGATTAGCGAACTGGCAAGCGTACTGAAGCGCCCGGAAAACTTCTGTGGTATGCACTTCTTTAACCCAGTTCACCGGATGCCGCTGGTTGAAGTCATTCGCGGGGAAAAAACGTCTGATGACACCCTTGCTAAAGTGGTGGCATGGGCCAGCAAAATGGGTAAAACGCCGATCGTGGTGAACGACTGCCCTGGTTTCTTTGTGAACCGCGTGCTGTTCCCTTACTTTGCCGGTTTTAGCCAGCTGCTGCGCGACGGTGCGGATTTCCGCAAAGTCGACAAAGTGATGGAAAAACAGTTCGGCTGGCCGATGGGCCCGGCGTATCTGCTGGATGTAGTCGGTATCGACACGGCGCATCACGCGCAGGCCGTCATGGCCGCGGGCTTCCCGCAGCGCATGAGCAAAGATTATCGCGATGCCATCGACGCCATGTTCGATGCCAACCGTTTTGGCCAGAAAAACGGTCTGGGCTTCTGGCGTTATAAAGAAGACAGCAAAGGTAAGCCGAAGAAAGAAGAAGATGCGGCGGTGGATAGCCTGCTGGCGGACGTCAGTGCGCCAAACCGCGACTTCACTGACGACGAGATTATCGCTCGCATGATGATCCCAATGGTGAACGAAGTGGTGCGTTGTCTGGAAGAAGGCATCATCGCAAGCCCGGCAGAAGCGGATATGGCGCTGGTCTATGGCCTCGGTTTCCCTCCGTTCCACGGCGGTGCGTTCCGCTGGCTGGATACGCTTGGCAGCGCGAAGTACCTCGATATGGCCCAGCAGTATCAGCACCTCGGCCCGCTCTATGCCGTGCCGGAAGGTCTGCGCAATAAAGCGCGCCATAACGAACCCTACTATCCAGCAGTTGAGCCTGCCCGTCCGGTTGGCGAGCTGAAAACGGCTTAAGGAGTCACAATGGAAAAGGTTGTCATTGTCGATGCAATTCGCACCCCGATGGGCCGTTCAAAAGGCGGCGCATTCCGTAACGTTCGCGCGGAAGATCTCTCCGCGCACCTGATGCGTAGCCTGCTGGCGCGTAATCCGGCGCTGGATCCCACCGCGCTGGACGATATCTACTGGGGCTGCGTGCAGCAAACCCTGGAGCAAGGTTTTAACATCGCCCGTAACGCAGCATTGCTGGCTGAAATCCCGCATTCGGTACCGGCGGTAACCGTTAACCGCCTGTGTGGCTCGTCAATGCAGGCGCTGCACGATGCTGCCCGTATGATCATGACCGGCGATGCGCAGGCTTGCATGATTGGTGGCGTGGAACATATGGGTCATGTGCCGATGAGCCATGGTGTCGATTTCCACCCGGGTATGAGCCGTAACGTGGCGAAAGCAGCGGGCATGATGGGGCTGACTGCTGAGATGCTCTCGCGAATGCACGGCATTAGCCGTGAAATGCAGGACGCCTTCGCTGCGCGCTCCCACGCCCGCGCCTGGGCCGCCACGCAGTCTGGCGCATTTAAAAACGAGATTATCCCAACCGGTGGGCATGACGCTGACGGCGTACTGAAGCAGTTCAGCTACGACGAAGTGATCCGCCCGGAAACCACAGTCGAGGCACTTTCCACACTGCGCCCGGCATTTGATCCGGTCACAGGCACGGTAACCGCCGGCACATCATCTGCCCTTTCCGACGGTGCCGCCGCGATGCTGGTGATGAGCGAAAGCCGCGCCCGCGAATTAGGCCTGACGCCACGTGCGCGTATTCGTTCAATGGCAGTGGTCGGCTGTGATCCGTCGATTATGGGTTATGGCCCGGTTCCGGCCTCGAAACTGGCGCTGAAAAAAGCGGGATTAACCGCCAGCGATATCGACCTGTTCGAGATGAACGAAGCCTTTGCCGCACAGATCTTGCCGTGCATTAAAGATCTGGGGCTGATGGACAAGATCGATGAGAAGATTAACCTCAACGGCGGCGCGATCGCACTCGGTCACCCGCTGGGTTGTTCCGGTGCACGTATCAGCACTACCCTGATTAACCTGATGGAACGCCAGGATGCCCAGTTTGGTCTGGCAACCATGTGTATCGGCTTGGGTCAGGGGATCGCAACGGTGTTTGAGAGGGTTTAAATCCAGGAAATTATCTCAAAGCCAATGACGTCAGAACAAGGCGGCAAACGAGCGAATCCCGATGAGCTTACAAGAGTAAGTGATTCGGGTGAGCGAGCGCAGCCAACGCAGTTATGGCGTCATTGGCGAAGAGAGAAGGTTTAGTTGCCGTTCTTCCCGCCTGTCAGGGGCGGGTTTTTTATTTCGTTTACTTAGATAAACGCAAATGCATCGCCGAACAGGCGGTCTTCACGCGCACCACGTTCGTTACAGAACAGGTCACGGGCAATTTTCGCCATCTCAAAACGACCCGCGATATAGATATCGTGCTCCGCCAGCGTGCCGTAATCCTGCAATACTGCCGTCAGCACCGTACCGCTGCGCCCACGCCAGCCCTCTTCAGGCTGCTCGACAACCGGCTCAATACGCAGGTTCGGGTGGTTAATGCTCAGCGCTTCCAGCTCGGACAGATCGTAGAGATGTTTCTCTTCGCGACCACCCCAGTAGATGGTGATATCACGGTCTGGATTGCGCGCGAGTGCGGTCAACAGAATAGAGCGGGCGTAAGAGAAACCGGTGCCGCCCGCAATCAGGATCAGCGGACGGTCTTCGTCTTCACGCAGCCAGGCGTCACCGTGAGGAATATCCACCAGGATTTCGCGCTCTTTCAGAATGCGATCCATCACGGCCATCGCATACAGGTTAAGCTCTGACGCACCGATATGAAGCTCGATGAATTCCTGCTCTGCTGGCGTAGAGGCCATAGAGAAAGGACGCTTATCTCGTTCATCCATCACGACCATTAAGTACTGACCAGCGCGGAAAGAGAATGCCGCTTCTGGCACTAAACGGACGCGATATACGGTGTCGGTGATAGCATCTACCGAGGTCACTTTACAGCTTAAGGTTGTCATTCGCTCTCTCTGTCGGGAAGTCTATAGGGCTTAACGGTCAGATTCGGTTTTACCGTTATTCATTATGGCCAGTTCGTCCCAGATCGCGTCAATTCGCGCGGTCACGGCAGGATCTTTTTTGATCGGGCGACCCCATTCACGGTCGGTTTCGCCAGGCCATTTGTTTGTGGCATCCAGTCCCATTTTTGAGCCAAGACCGGAAACCGGCGAGGCAAAATCCAGATAATCAATCGGGGTGTTTTCCACTAACACCGTGTCACGTGCCGGATCCATACGCGTGGTGATGGCCCAGATAACGTCATTCCAGTCGCGGGCATTGACGTCATCATCACAGACAATAACAAACTTGGTATACATAAACTGGCGCAGGAAAGACCATACGCCCATCATCACGCGTTTAGCGTGACCCGCATATTGCTTCTTCATTGTGACCACAGCCAGGCGATAAGAACACCCTTCCGGCGGCAGATAGAAATCAACAATTTCCGGGAACTGCTTTTGCAAAATAGGCACGAACACTTCGTTCAGCGCTACGCCCAGAACGGCCGGTTCATCCGGTGGACGGCCGGTATACGTCGAGTGATAAATAGCATCTTCACGCTGGGTGATGTGGGTAACGGTAAACACCGGGAAGTTATCGACTTCATTGTAATAACCCGTGTGATCGCCATATGGCCCTTCCGGTGCCATTTCACCCTGCTCAATGTAGCCTTCCAGCACAATTTCCGCACTGGCCGGTACTTCCAGGACATTGGAAATGCACTTCACCACTTCGGTTTTGGTACCGCGCAGCAAACCTGCGAACGCGTACTCGGAAAGCGTATCAGGAACAGGCGTAACCGCACCCAGGATGGTCGCCGGATCGGCGCCCAGGGCAACAGACACCGGGAAACGCTCGCCTGGGTGTTCAGCACACCACTCCTGGAAATCCAGCGCGCCGCCGCGATGCGACAGCCAGCGCATAATCAGCTTGTTTTTACCAATCAGCTGCTGGCGATAAATGCCGAGGTTTTGCCGCTCTTTGTACGGGCCACGCGTAACGGTCAGTCCCCAGGTAATAAGCGGCGCAGCATCTTCGGGCCAGCACTGCATAATAGGAATTTTAGTCAGATCAACCGCCTCACCTTCCAGCACTTTTTGCTGGCACGGCGCACCGCGCAGACGTTTGGTTGGCATATTCAACACCTGCTTAAATTGCGGCAGTTTGTCGAACAGGTCGCGGAAGCCTTTTGGTGGCTCCGGCTCTTTCAGAAAGGCCAGCAGTTTGCCCACTTCACGTAACGCAGCCACATCCTCTTGCCCCATGCCCAACGCCACACGACGTGGTGTGCCAAACAGATTGCACAGCACCGGCATGGAGTAGCCTTTTGGGTTTTCAAATAACAGCGCAGGGCCACCGGCACGCAGGGTGCGGTCAGCAATTTCTGTCATTTCCAGATAAGGATCAACAGGAAGTGTAATGCGTTTGAGTTCGCCCTGCTTTTCCAGCAGCGCCAGGAAGTCGCGTAGATCGTGGTATTTCATGCAGTTAGTCATGGCCTCTCTGTAAGCGCTTCATTATACGGCGTAAGACTGCGTGATGCTGTAATTTTGTTAAATTAGCGTGAAGTTCCGCGTCTTACTCCACTTTCGGCCATTATAATCAACTTAGCGATCGCGCCAGGGTTTTGATATGCTTGCGCCCCGAACTAAGGGAAAGAGTGATTATGCAGGCCTGGTATTTACTGTATTGCAAACGCGGGCAGCTTCAGCGCGCACAAGAACATCTTGAACGTCAGTCAGTGCATTGCCTGACGCCGGTGATCACGCTTGAAAAAATGCAGCGTGGGAAACGTGCGATGGTCAGCGAACCTCTTTTCCCGAACTATCTGTTCGTCGAGTTCGACCCGGAAGTGATCCACACCACCACCATCAGCGCCACGCGCGGCGTCAGCCACTTTGTGCGTTTTGGCGCGCACCCGGCAAGAGTTCCGTCAACGGTCATTCACCAGCTTTCGGTCTACCAGCAACCTGAAGATATCACCGATCCAGAAACGCCTTACACCGGTGATGACGTGGTGATCACCGAAGGCGCATTCGAAGGGTTACAGGCCATTTTCTCTGAGCCGGACGGCGAAGCACGCTCCATGCTGTTGCTCAATTTGTTGAACAAGCAGGTACTTCAGAGCGTCAAAAACACCGATTTTCGCAAAATTTAAAACTGCACGCCGAACAGGCGGCGCACGTTGTCATCCGTTTGTTCCGCCAGCCACTGTGGTTCTTCTCTACGCCAGCGCGCCACGCTTTCAACAATATGCCCCAGGAATGCCGGTTCGTTACGTCGTGAAGACGGTTTTGGCGAGAGGTCACGGGGCAAAAGATAAGGCGCGTCCGTTTCAACCAACAGCCGTTCGGCAGGAATAACAGGCAGCAACTCACGCAGCTCCAGCCCACGTCGTTCATCACAAACCCAACCCGTTACCCCCAGATATAGCCCCCGGTTCAGGCAATCCAGGGCTTCCTGTCGGGAGCCGGTAAAGCAGTGCAGTACCGCACCAGGCAGCTTATCCAGCCAGGGTTCAAGCAGCGCCAGAAAACGTTCATGGGCATCACGGCAGTGCATAAACACCGGCATCCCCAGTTCGGCTGCCAGCGCAAGCTGAGCGGTAAAGGCGTGTTCTTGTTCAGCGGGGGTGGAAAAGTTGCGATTGAAATCCAGCCCGCATTCGCCAATCGCCACCACTTCCGGCGTGTTTGCCAGTGTATGAAGGGTTTCGGCGCTCTCTGCATTCCAGGTACTGCTGTCATGTGGATGCACACCCGCAGTTGACCAGCAGTGTGGATAATGCCGGGCAAGCAGCTGCGCCTGTTCGCTTTCACGCAGGCTGGTTCCCGTCAGCAGCATGCCTTTCACCCCCGCGGAGAAGGCGCGAGCGACAACGTCATCGCGATCTTTGGCAAACTGAGAGCTGGTGAGATTAAGGCCGATATCAAACATGTGGTTTCCCATGTAAAAACCGCCCTGACGGGCGGCTGGTTTTACTCTTCAGTGGTCTTGTCTGACTCGTCGTCTTCTTCGCCTTCCTGTGGGCGTCGTTTGCCGACATAGAACCGCGAGAAGAACACACCGACCTCAAACAGACAGTACATCGGTATGGCCAGAAGCGTTTGCGAGAACACATCCGGCGGCGTCAGCAGCATGCCGACCACGAATGCCCCGACCAGAATATACGGGCGTTTCTTACGCAGGTCTTCCGGCGTGGTCACGCCGACCCAGCACAGCAGCACAATCGCCACCGGGACTTCAAACGCCACGCCAAACGCCATAAACAGCGCCATGACAAAGCTGAGGTAGCTGGCGATATCCGTCGATACCTGCACTCCTTCCGGCGCAGTATGCGTCAGGAAGCCAAAGGCCAGAGGGAAGACAACGAAATAAGCAAACGCCATACCGATATAGAACAGCAGCGAACTGGACACCAGCAGCGGGATCACCAGCTTGCGTTCATGTTTGTACAACGCCGGAGCCACAAACGCCCAGACCTGGTACAAAATAACTGGTGCAGCCGCAATCAGCGATACCCAGAAGGTCAGCTTAATGGGGGTAAAGAACGGCGAAGCAACGTCCGTTGCGATCATCGTTGCACCCAGCGGCATTTGCTTAATCAGCGGCGCAGAAACCACCTGGTAGATATCGTTGGCGAAATAGACCAACCCTAAGAAAATGATGCAAACCGCAATAATGCAGTTCAGCAGGCGCTTGCGCAGTTCAATAAGGTGCGCAATAAGCGGTTGAGTATCATCTACTGCCATGTTTACGCTTTATCACTCGACGAGGGGGATGATTCGGAAACAGACGCAGCAGCTTTAGCTTCAGTCGCCGAAGTGTTAACAACGGGCTCTTCCGGCTGCACCTGTTTTTTCACTTCAGGTTCCTGCGGCGTCTGTTCAGGTGCTGCGGCCTGATGCTCTGCGCTGGCAGGGGTCACCCCCTCTCGCTGCGCCTCGCTCTCTTTTACCACCGGGTTATGGATGGTATTCGCTTCATCGCTCGCTTTTTCAGGATCGTTAACGCTGTAAGAGCGTTTCATGGATTCCGCGGCTTCACGCAGTTCATCCATCGAGGCTTTGAGCTCTGGCGTCAGGTTATCCATGCTCGCCTTCTCAACCTTTTTCAGGCTGTCCTGAAACTCCTGAAGCTTAAGCTCCTGTGCCAGCTCGTTTTGTACCGTGGTGGCAAGCGATCGAAGCGCACGCACCCAACCCGCAACCGTTTTTACCGCAACGGGTAAACGCTGCGGGCCCAGCACAATCAGGCCAATCACCAAGACCAGCAGCAGTTCACCAAAACCAATGTCGAACACGAATTACACCTGCTCATTATCGTGGCGTTTAGCGTCTTCCTTTTTGGCTTCATCTTGCTTGTCGGTAATGGATTTCGCAGTAAAGTCAGCATCCTGGCTGGATTTTTTCTGCTTATCTTCATCATCACTCATCGCTTTCTTGAAGCCTTTGATGGACGCGCCGAGGTCGGAACCGATGGAACCGAGCTTTTTGGTGCCAAACAGCAGCACGACGATGACGGCAATGATCACCAATTGCCAGATACTGATACCACCCATACATGTTCCTCAGTGATAGATGATTAATTAATCAGGTCGCATTATACGTATGCAACCCGGCGATAGCGACGCAATTTCAGCGCGTTTTTCTCCAGCCCGCAAACCAGACAACCACACCGCCAGCCATCAGCCAGGCAGGCATCATCTGCCAGTCCGGGCGATTGATCAGCAGCAGCGTACCGCTCAGCAACAGTGTCGCACCAATCCCAAAGAGATAACGGGACTGTCCCTGACGAACGCGATTGGACTGAAGCTCGCGGGCGATTTTATCCATGCTGTGCTGAAGGTTCTTGCTCTGACGCAAACTGTCGTAAACCAGTTCAGGTATCTCCGGCATTTTTTCAATCCAGAACGGGGCTTTCTCTTTGAGAGAGCGCACCAGTGCCGGAATGCCGACCTGATCCTTAATCCAGGATTCGAGGAAAGGTTTCGCGGTCTTCCACAAGTCTAACTGAGGATAGAGCTGACGGCCTACGCCCTCAACGTAAAGTAATGTTTTCTGGAGTAAAACTAACTGCGGCTGAACTTCCATATTAAAGCGGCGCGCGGTGTTAAACAGGTTCAGCAAAACATGGCCGAATGAGATTTCCGCCAGCGGTTTTTCGAAAATCGGCTCACACACGGTACGGATAGCGAACTCGAACTCTTCAACGTTAGTATCTGGCGGAACCCAGCCAGAATCCACGTGCAGCTCAGCAACCTTACGATAGTCGCGATTGAAGAATGCGATAAAGTTTTCTGCGAGATAGCGCTTATCTTCTTTGTTCAGAGAGCCCACGATACCGCAGTCAATACCAATGTATTTCGGATTTTCCGGGTGGTCATAGCTGACGAAAATATTGCCCGGGTGCATATCCGCATGGAAGAAGCTGTCTCGGAACACCTGGGTGAAGAACACTTGCACTCCGCGCTCGGCCAGCAGCTTCATGTTGGTTCCCTGGTTTTCGAGAGCCACAACGTCAGATACCGGAATGCCGTAGATACGCTCCATTACCAGCATATTCTGGCTACAGTAGTCAGAGTAGATCTCAGGAACATACAGCATCGGGCTGTCTTCAAAGTTACGGCGCAACTGGATGGCGTTTGCCGCTTCACGTAGCAGGTTGAGCTCATCAATCAGCGTTTTTTCATACTCGCGCACAACTTCCATTGGACGCAGGCGTCGACCATCCGGCAGCAGACGTGGAACCCAGCGCGCAAGGCGGTAGATAAGCTTCATGTCCGCCTTGATAACCGGCAAGATGTCCGGGCGGATCACTTTAATAACGATCTCTTTGCCATTTTCTTTCAGGCGTGCAGTATGCACCTGAGCAATCGAGGCCGATGCCAGCGGCTGAATTTCAAAATCGTCAAACCAGGTTTCAACGGGGATATTCCCCATTGCTTCTTCGATTTGCTGCTTTGCTCGCGCACCGTCAAAAGGCGCTACGCGATCCTGCAATAACGCCAACTGATCGGCGATTGTAGGCGGGAAGAGATCCCGACGGGTGGAGAGCATCTGCCCAAACTTGATCCATACCGGGCCAAGCTCCTGCAACGCCAGACGCAGGCGTTCACCCAGCGGCTGATCCTTGTGGCGATTTGGCATCCAGAACAACATCCGTCGCCAGATTCGAAGCGGCAGAGTGATACGCATTTTGGGGATAAGCTCGTCGAGCCCGTAACTCAAAAAGGTGTGGACGATAAAATAGAGGCGCCGAATTTCACCAGGCGTCATTTGCCCTCCAGTTTTTCCAGCCGTTTGGTTAGCGCGTCAACCGCACGTTCGACAGCAGCAGTTTCTTCCGCAAACCATGCCACTTCAAGCGGCCCCGGAGCCATGCGCCACTCTTCGGTCAACACTTCTGCCGCGTAGCGCTGTTGGCGCTGAACAGTTTTGCGCAGAAATGCCGAACCACCATGAATGACTTTGCTGATCCCTTCGGCGGCGATGTCGCCAATATAAGGTGCAAGCAACTCTGCCGGGTCGAACTCGGCAAGATCGCTTAACGCAACGAAGTTCTGCACGACCTGAATGTCACCTTCGACTTCCAGCTCGCCGCTACGGATAAGCGCAGTCAGCTGCTGGCGGTCGCGCAGTTTGGGCACCACGCTCATATGCGTGATGACCGAGCAGTCGGCCTCACCTTCCCACTCACCCAAAACATCAAGCTGGCGCTCACTGAACACCAGCACCAGCGGCGTAGAGAACTCTTTTAAAACAATACGTAACACCTTTCCGTTGAGCCGCTGACGCGCAGTTTTTAGCGCCGAATCACGGTACAGAAAGGCATTCAGAGCATTCTCGATGCCTGCGGTGACTAAGGGTTTAAATGGCACGGGATACCTCCACTCAGAACTTGTAACCGCGATGCAGCGCGACGACACCCGCCGTCATGTTGAAGTATTCAACGTTTTCAAAAGCGGCATCCTGCATCATTGCTTTTAAGGTGTCCTGATCCGGGTGCATTCGGATAGATTCAGCCAGATAGCGATAGCTTTCGGCATCGTTCGCCACCAACTCACCAATACGCGGCAGCACGTGGAACGAATAGGCATCGTAGGCTTTACTCAGCGGCTCGATAATCGGTTTGGAGAATTCGAGCACCAGCAGGCGTCCACCCGGCTTCAGCACGCGGTACATGGAACGCAGCGCCTTGTCTTTCTCGGTGACGTTACGCAGGCCAAACGAGATGGTGATGCAGTCAAAAGTGTTGTCCGGGAACGGCAGCGCTTCAGCGTTCGCCTGTACATATTCAACATTACCCACAACACCGATGTTACGCAGCTTCTCACGTCCCATTTTCAGCATGGAGTCGTTAATATCTGCCAGCACCACGCGACCGGTTTCGCCAACCAGACGTGAAAACTTCGCCGTCAAGTCGCCTGTACCGCCCGCTAAATCGAGCACCGTTTGCCCACGACGCACACCGCTACAGTCGATGGTGAAGCGTTTCCACAAGCGATGAATGCCGAATGACATCAAGTCATTCATCACATCGTACTTCGCCGCCACGGAATGAAATACGTGGGCCACCATGTCAGCCTTCTGCGCTTTAGCAACAGTCTGAAAGCCAAAGTGCGTCGTGTCTTGTGAATCGTCAACCATCTCAGAGCCTGCTTATCAGTCAAATGTCCGTGAAGTGTAACAGATTGGGCGCGTTTGCCCTATGGTTCAACCACCGTGAAAGAAACGATTCGGCGGTTCAGAAGGTGACAAATCCGCGGCTAAATCGTTGTCTTCGCTGTCTGTATTTTGCACACCTGCCCCTTCCCGTAGGCGATATTCATCGTCCTGAGCGGTAGCCTGTTCAACCATTTCAGGATTAATCTCGCGCTTAACCTCCACCCCCAGGCTACGGAATGCCTCTGCTTGCGCCAGCAAGTTGCCGCGCCCGGAAGAGAGCTTTTTCATCGCCTGGCGGTAGTTATCCTGCGCGCGATCGAGGCTCTGCCCAACAGAGGACATATCGTCCACAAACAGGCGCATTTTGTCGTACAGCTTGCTGGCGCGATCGGCAATTTGCTGTGCGTTACGGCTTTGGTGCTCGTAGCGCCAGAGATTTGCAATCGTCCGCAGCGCCACCAGAAGTGTCGTGGGACTTACCAGCATAATGTTATTTTTCAATGCTTCGGTTATCAGTTCGGGCTGTCTGTCGAGCGCCAGCAGGAATGCGGGCTCAACCGGAATGAACATCAACACGTAATCCAGTGAGCGTAACCCCGGTAGCTGCTGATAGTCCTTACGGCCCAGCAGACGGATGTGGTTACGGACAGACGCGATATGCTCCTGTAACGCAGACTCGCGAATGTAATCGTCCTCGGCATTGAAGTAGCGTTCGTACGCCACCAGCGTCATTTTGGCGTCGATAACGACATCTTTGCCCTGCGGCAGGCGCACAATGACATCAGGCTGCATCCGCGAGCGGGCATCGTTTTCGATGCTGACCTGCGTTTCATACTCGTACCCTTCACGCAGGCCAGAAGCCTCCAGCACGCGGGTCAGTACTACTTCACCCCAGTTGCCCTGTGCTTTGTTGTCGCCTTTAAGCGCACGCGTCAGGTTAACCGCCTCTTGCGTCATCTGCGCGTTCAACTGCTGGAGATTACGAATTTCATGCGCCAAAGTGTGGCGTTCGCGCGCCTCCTGGCCAAAGCTGTCCTGCACCTGGCGGCGAAAACCGTCCAGCTGCTCACGCAGCGGCGTGAGCAGGTTGTTCAGGCTCTGGCGGTTTTGTTCGTCAACACGGCGGTTACTGTGCTCAAAAATGCGGTTCGCCAGGTTTTCGAACTGTTCGCTAAGGCGCTGCTCGCTGTTGATCATCTGGCGGATTTTGTCTTCCGCATGGAGCTGGGTCGATTCAAGACGGGTGGTGACTTCGCGGAGATCGGCTTCCAGCGAGGTGTTGATATCACGCAGATTGCGCAGTTCGTTATTGAGCAGCTCGCACTCGTCGCGCCAGTGCCCGCTCTGGGTAAGCTGTTGTTTCGCGGCACTGAGCTCGGCGACCATCTCTTCGCGTTCTGCCAGTTGATCGGCTTTATGCTGCGCGTGCTGATAGCTGGATATGAGCCAGCCTATTCCCACGCCCACCAGCGCAATCACCGCATAAATCAGGATTGAGATATCCACAATGCCCCCTGCATCAACGTTTTACCCGCATAAAATAGAATTGTGCTGTATGAACGTCCAGTTTGAAAGGGTTTTCCTGCGAGGCGCTACGCAAAAAGAAAAGGCCGAACAAGTCGGCCTTTTATCGAAGAAGAGAGGACTAGATCAAGCGGCGAGCCGCTTCAACCACAATTTTCACCGCATGGCTTTCGGTCTGCTTCATGGTTTCGGCGTTCGGGATCTCCTGCTGAGTACGGTTAACGATAACACCCGCCACCATACCGGCACGCAGACCCTGGCTTGCGCACATGGTCAGCAGCGTTGCAGATTCCATTTCGTAGTTCATCACGCCCATAGACTGCCACTCTTCCATTGAGCCTTTAAAACGGCTCACTACGCGGCCAGAGAAGGTGTCGTAACGCTCCTGGCCCGGGTAGAAGGTATCGGAAGAGGCGGTAACGCCGATGTGCGTTGTTGCGCCCACAGATTTCGCGGCTTCAACCAGTGCGGTGGTACATTCAAAATCCGCCACTGCCGGGAATTCCATTGGCGCAAAGTGCAGACTTGCACCGTCCAGACGTACAGACGCGGTCGTGACCAGCACGTCACCCACATTGATATGCGGCTGGATAGCGCCGGTGGTGCCGATACGCAGGAAAGTACGGATACCCAGCTGCGCCAGCTCTTCAACAGCAATAGAAGTAGACGGGCCGCCGATACCGGTAGAACACACGATCACCGCTTTACCATCCAGCTCCGCGCGCCAGGTGGTGAATTCACGATGGGATGCCAGCTTAACCGGCTTATCCATCAGCGCGGCGATCTTTTCCACACGCTCTGGATCGCCAGGGACGATAGCGAGCGTAGCCCCTTGTAAATCGTTTTTAGTGAGGCCGAGATGAAAAACATCAGACTTAGACATAGGTGACTCCTCTGTGGGTCGGTTTGTCAGAAGAAGTAAAACGGTACTTTACAGAAGCAGTGTGCGTAATTTCGTGACGAACCTCACCATGAATGAAAATGATTGCATTTAATTTCCATAAATAAGTGATCAACATCACATTAACAATGTTATACCGTGGTGTGTTGCACAAAAGATAGACCGTTTAAGGCACTGTGGGTTGTTAACCTTGTGACTATATTTACCTTTGCGCTAACTCAACATTGGTACGGAGAATGCCATGACTGAAAAAACCGGTTTTGCACCTGCTGCTGCCCCTCATGCTTCAACCATTGTCACTACTCCCGAAGAAGCCATTAGTGCAGGAGAGACATCCATTCCCTCACAGGGGGATAACATGCCGGCTTACCATGCGCGCCCGAAATCGGCCGATGGCGCTCTGCCGGTCGTGATTGTGATACAAGAAATTTTCGGCGTACATGAGCATATTCGCGATGTTTGCCGTCGACTGGCGCTGGAAGGTTATCTGGCCATCGCACCAGAGCTCTATTTCCGCCAGGGCGATCCAAATGACTACAGCGATATCCCGACGCTATTCACTAATCTGGTCAGCAAAGTCCCGGACGCGCAAGTGCTGGCGGACCTGGACCATGTCGCCAGTTGGGCGGCGCGTAACGGCGGCGACCCACATCGGTTGATGGTGACCGGTTTCTGCTGGGGCGGTCGCATCAGCTGGCTGTACGCCGCGCATAATCCGCAGCTCAAGGCTGCCGTGGCGTGGTACGGCAAGCTGGTCGGCGAAAAAACGCTGAATTCACCTAAGCAACCGCTGGATATCGCCGTGGATCTTAACGCCCCGGTGCTGGGTTTGTACGGCGGCCAGGATACCGGCATTCCACTCGATACTGTGGAAACCATGCGTCACGCGCTGCGGGCGGCAAATGCGAAGGCAGATATCGTGGTTTATCCCGATGCAGGACATGCTTTTAACGCGGATTATCGGCCGAGCTATCACGAAGAATCCGCCAAAGATGGCTGGCAACGAATGCTGGCCTGGTTCCGGCAATATGGTGCTAAAAAGGGTTAAGCGGCTCACAAATTGATGCATGAAGCACCTGTGTTGTTTGACTTTTAAGCACAATCTGGCCGATATACAAAGCACAGGCGTGTAACTACGAGCCGTAGGCAAGACCTGAAGCCCCTCTCCTCTTTCGAGTGGAGAGGGGCTTCAGGTCTTTTTTTTGCTCTGGAGACAGGGGCCAGAACATGAACCACTTGCAAACTGCGCTGGACATCATCGCCCTGGTTGGCGGTGCTGAGAATATCGAACATATCGAACATTGCTCCACCCGCTTGCGGTTGAGCCTGTATGACAACAGCAAGGTCAACGAAACGGCGCTGACAAACATCGACGGCGTGTTGGGCGTTCGCGTCAACGTGCAGTGCCAGGTGATCATCGGTCACGAAGTGGTACAGGTGTTTGATGCGGTGCGTTCTCTGGTGGGCTCGCCGCAGGCCGGTGGGCAGCACACACCTGCCAGAGTCAGCCGCGGGGCGCAGATTGTCGATTTTGTCATTAGCGTTTTTCAGCCGCTGGTGCCGGCGATTGCTGGCGGCGGGGTGCTGAAATCCCTGCTGCTGTTGCTGGATGTGATGGGCTGGCTGAGCCGCAACAGTTCAACCTACAAGGTTCTGGATAACATCGGCTCTGCACCGCTCTATTTCCTGCCGATCCTCGTGGCGATCACCACCGCCATGAAGCTCAAAGTGAACGTGCTGGTTGCGGTGTCTGCCGTGTCGGTCATGGTGTTGCCTGCCATGACCAAACAGCTTGCCGAGGGAACGGCATTTATGTCGTTCGACCTGCGCAACGTGGCGTATGCCTCACAGGTGTTTCCGGCGATCCTGTGCGTGCTTTTTTACGCCCAGACCGAAAAGCTGTTTAACCGCTACTCACCCGGCGCGCTGCGCATTTTCCTCTCGCCGATGCTTTCTCTGCTGGTCACCGTTCCCGTCACCCTGCTGATCCTGGGGCCACTTGGCTATGAACTGGGGGCCGGGCTGGCAACGGTCATTTTGTGGCTGTACGGAAAACTGGGCTTTGTGGCAACCGGGCTGCTTGCTGCCGTCCTGCCCTTTATGGTCGCTGCCGGGATGCACAAGCCGATGCTGCCGTACACGGTTGCCTCCATGAGCCAGTTCGGGCGTGAGATGCTCTACCTGCCTGCGTCACTGGCGCACAACATTGCCGAGTCCGGCGCGTGCCTGGCGATTGCGCTCAAAAGCAAAGATAAGGTGCTGAAATCCACCGCGTTCTCAGCCGGGATCTCCGCGCTGTTCGGCATTACCGAACCGGCGCTGTATGGCGTGACGCTGCTGAATAAAAAAGCGCTCTACAGCGTGATCCTCGGTGGCGTGGTGGGCGGTGCGTTTATCGGCTGGATGGGCATTCAGGCTTTTGCGCTTGTGGGCCCCGGCCTTGCCAGCATCTCGATGTTTGTCTCGCCAGATAACACGATGAACATCGTCTGGGCCTTTGCCGGCGCAGGGTTGTCATTTGCCGTGGCATTTATCAGTGCATTAGTGCTCTGGCGCGACAAGGTGCCGGAAAAAACCGATACCCTGACGTTCACCCGCCCGGTAGAAGGGCAAATCATCCCGCTGGAAAACGTGAATGACGATGTTTTCTCGCGCAAAATTATGGGTGACGGGATAGCGATTGTGCCTTCTCAGGGCGTGTTGCGCGCCCCGGCAGACGGTACTGTTGCGAATGTATTTGAAAGTGGTCATGCCCTAAGTCTGCTCACCGATGCCGGTGTCGAGCTGATATTCCATATCGGGATCGACACCATCAGGCTGCAAGGCGAGGGCTTCTCGGCAAAAGTGGCCGAAGGTCAGCACGTTAAGTGCGGCGACACGCTGATTGAATTCTCACTGGACACCATTACCGCCGCCGGGCTCGATCCGGTGGTCATGATGGTGGTCACTAACGGCGAACGCTTTTCGCTGACATCAGGTAATACCGACGATAAGAATCCAAATCCTCATATCATCATGACGCTTAAGGAGTCCGTGTAATGGAGAAATCCCTCCCGTTTCCGCAAGGTTTTTTATGGGGCGGCGCGATTGCCGCAAATCAGGCCGAAGGGGCATGGAATGTGGACGGTAAAGGGCCGTCCGTGGCTGATGCCATAACCTGGAAGCCTAACCTGTCCGTGAAGGATTACAGTGGCCATATGGCGCTGACCGACGAAAACATCCGCGACGCGTTTGAAGGTAAAAATGACGCGCTGTACCCGAAACGCCGCGGCATTGATTTTTATCATCACTATAAAGATGACATCGCACTGTTTGCCGGGATGGGCTACACCGTGTTGCGCGTGTCGATTGCCTGGTCGCGTATTTTCCCGACCGGCGAAGATGCTGCACCAAACGAGGCAGGCCTGAAATTTTACGAGGAGATGTTCCGCGAGCTTCGCCGCCATAACATTGAGCCGCTGGTCACGCTTTCTCACTACGAAATGCCGCTGGCGCTGAGCGAAAAATACAACGGCTGGGTACACCGCAATGTGGTGGATGCCTTCGTGCGTTTCAGTAATGTCTGTTTCGACCGCTACAAAGATCTGGTGCGCTACTGGCTGACGTTTAATGAGATAGACAGTATCCATCGCCACCCGTTTACCACGGCAGGTATCCGCGAAGAGAAAAGTCTGCCGGGCAAAGCGAAACAGGATATCTACCAGGGGCTGCATCACCAGTTTGTTGCCTCTGCGCTGGTCACGCGCGACTGCCACGCTAAAATTCCGGGCAGCCAGGTCGGGTGTATGCTCACCAAACTCACCACCTACCCGCACAGCTGCCGCCCGGAAGATGTGGAAGCGACGCTGAAGAAAAATCTCGAGAACTACTTCTACGCGGATGTACAGGTGTTTGGTGAATATCCGCCGCTGATCCTGCGCGATCTGGCGCGTCGGGACATTCAAATTGAGATGCAGGCCGACGATCAGCGTATTTTGAAAGAAAATACCGTCGATTTCGTCTCTTTTAGCTACTACATGTCGATGACCGAATCGACACAGCCGGACATCGAGCGTATCCCCGGTAACACGGTTCTTGGGGTGAAAAACCCGTACCTGCCTGCCTCTGAATGGGGCTGGCAGATTGACCCGGTCGGGCTAAAGATCTCCCTGCTTGAACTGTACGACCGCTACCAGAAGCCGCTATTTATCGTTGAGAACGGCCTCGGGGCGAAAGATGTGGTCGAAAACGGCGAGATCCACGACAGCTATCGCATCGACTATTTCCGCGCCCACTTCGAGCAAACTTTGGCCGCTATTAATGAAGGGGTGGATGTGATGGGATTCACCACCTGGGGATGTATCGACATTATCAGCGCGGGCACGTCGCAGATGTCCAAGCGCTATGGATTTATCTATGTCGACCAGGACGATGAAGGCAACGGCACGTTAAAACGCCTGAAGAAAGACTCTTTCTGGTGGTACAAAAAAGTGATTGCCAGCAATGGCGCTGACATGAGCTAACCGGCCCGGCCGCAGGAATAACCGTGATAACGATAAAAAAATCGCTTAATAACAGTATGCTGCTGGTCGACAACGACCAGCGGGAGATGATCCTGTTCGGCAAGGGGATCGGCTTTGGCGCAAAACCCGGCACCAGCATCGATCTCGCGCAGGTAGAGAAAGTTTTCCTGCCGCTGAGCGACCTCAAATCCCGCCATTTTTTATCGTTGACGGACACCATTCCTGCGGCATTCTTCGATATCAGTCACGACATTCTTACCCTTGCACGCAGTCAGTGCGGGGACAGGCTCAATTCGGTGCTGCTCTTCACACTCGCAGAACATCTGCACTTTGCTGTGGAACGCTGCCGCAGCGGGCACCTCATCCACAATAAGCTCAGCTGGGAAGTGAAGCGCTACTACCCGCAGGAGTATGGCGTAGGGTTGCTGGCACGTGCGCAGGTGAACGATAAGTTTGACGTTGAGTTACCGGAAGACGAAGCAGTCAATATCGCTTTTCATCTGATCAACGCCAGCGGTCAGGATGACGACAGCAGCGCCCACCAGCAGGTTGAGCTGGTGAACCGTATCGCCGAAATCGTGCGCTATAAACTCGGTCAGGCGATTGATACGCAATCGGTGAACTATATGCGCTTTATTACTCATCTGCGTTACTTTGCCGAGCGGGTTCTGGCGGGGAAGATTGCGTTGAGTGAAACCGAGGATTTTTATCAGGAACTGATGCGCCATCGCCCGGATGCGATGACCGTAGCGTGGGTGATCCGCGACTATGTGCAGGATAAATATCAGCTCACCTTACCGAAAGATGAGCTGACATGGTTAAGCATTCATATTAGCCGCCTGATGGATGGGCAGGCGTAAAACGAGCGCCGGGGTTAACCCTGACGCAGATTCTGCGCAGCCTTCACCATATTCGCCAGCGCGGCGCGGGTTTCTGGCCAGCCGCGGGTTTTGAGGCCGCAGTCCGGATTTACCCACAGACGCTCTGCCGGAATACGCTGTGCCGCTTTCTGCAACAGCGCCTCAATCCATTCCACGCTCGGTACGTTAGGGGAGTGAATATCGTAAACGCCCGGTCCGATTTCGTTCGGGTATTCGAACTCTTCGAAGGACTCCAGCAGCTCCATGTCTGAACGTGACGTCTCAATGGTGATCACATCGGCGTCCAGCGCAGCGATGGAATCCATGATGTCGTTAAATTCGCAGTAACACATATGTGTGTGGATCTGGGTGTCGTCCTTTGCGACGGCAGCGTTAATGCGAAACGCCTCAACGCCCCACGCCAGATAAGCATCCCAGTCGCTGCGACGTAGCGGTAAACCTTCACGCAGAGCCGGTTCGTCAATCTGGATAATACCAATCCCCGCCGCTTCCAGGTCCGCCACTTCATCACGCAGCGCCAGCGCAATCTGCCTGGCGATAGTTTCGCGTGTCACGTCTTCACGCGGGAAAGACCAGCAGAGAATCGTCACCGGGCCGGTCAACATACCTTTGACAGGTTTGTCGGTCAGGGACTGGGCGTACTTCGCCCACTCAACGGTGATTGCTTCCGGGCGGCTGACATCGCCGATCACCACCGGCGGCTTCACGCAGCGGGAGCCGTAGCTCTGCACCCAGCCGTTCTGGGTAAAGACGAAACCGTCCAGGTGTTCACCAAAATATTCCACCATGTCGTTGCGCTCGGCTTCACCGTGGACCAGCACGTCCAGTCCTAAACGCTCTTGCTCCACAATCGCCTGTTTGATGTGTTCGGCAATGCCGGTGCGGTAGTTGTTCGCATCCAGGTTGCCCTTTTTGAAGTCCAGACGCAGGCCGCGAATTTCAGTGGTCTGCGGGAATGAACCGATGGTGGTTGTCGGCCAGGCTGGCAGGTTAAAACGGGCGCGCTGGGCTTCGGCACGCACTTCATAAGCGCTCTGGCGCTGGCTGTCCTGGGCGGTGATGGCGGCCAGACGTTTTTCCACAGCCGCGTTATGTACGCGAGTCGAGTGGCGACGCGCCTGAATTGGAGCACTCCATTCGGTAATGGCGGCCGTGTCACCGCTGTTCAGCGCATCACGCAGCAGCGCCAGCTCTTCACATTTTTGCAGGGCGAACGCAAACCAGCTCTTCACTTCGGCATCCAGACGCGTTTCAACACTCAGGTCAATTGGGCTGTGCAGCAGCGAACAGGAAGAGGCCACCCACAGATCACGTTTACCGACAATCGCACTAATCTGGGCATACTTTTCTGTCAAATCAGCACGCCAGACGTTACGGCCATTCACCAGACCAGCAGAAAGCAGCCAGTCAGCAGGCAGACGTTTGTGCAGCTCCGCCACATCATCTTTACCGTGGACCAGGTCAACGTGCAGGCCCTGTACCGGCAGCGCGGTAATGGTATCGAGATTCGGGGTGACCCCTTCAAAATAGGTGGTCAGCAGCAGCTTCACCTGGCCTGTGAGCGCGTCATACGCGGGTTTAAAGGCGTTCAGCCACTCCGGCGGCAGCTCCAGTACCAGCGCAGGTTCGTCGATTTGCACCCACTCGATACCGCGTTTTGCCAGCTCCGCCAGCACCTGCTGGTATACCGGCAGGATATCGTTCAGCAGGCTCAGGCGGTCAAACTGCTCGCCCTTCACTTTACCCAACCACAGGTAGGTGACCGGGCCAAGCAGCACAGGCTTCACCTTGTGGCCCAGCGCCAGCGCTTCGTCCACTTCATCCAGCAGCTGCGTCCAGGTCAGTTTGAACTGCTGGCCTTTGACAAATTCCGGCACCATGTAGTGGTAGTTCGTGTTGAACCACTTGGTCATTTCTGCTGCTGCAGCGGGCTCACCGCTCGGCGCACGGCCACGGCCGATACGGAACAGGGTGTCGAGATCGACCGATCCATCGTTGTTCTGATGACGAGCCGGCACGTTGCCAAGCAGCAGGCTGGTAGTCAGAACATGGTCGTACCAGGCGAAATCGCCCACCGGCAGCAGGTCAATGCCCGCCTGTTTTTGCTGATCCCAGTGACGGGCGCGCAGCTCGCGGCCCACGGCCAGCAGCTCTTCACGGGTGGAGTTTCCTGCCCAGTAGCTTTCTTGCGCTTTTTTCAGTTCGCGACGCAGACCAACGCGAGGGAAACCGAGTGTGTGATTGCGGATTGTCATGGTGTACCCCTTATGAAATTCGTTATTTAGACGTCCAGATGTTTACACTTCTATAATTGGCAGGTACTGTATATTCCTCAAGCGCAAAATGTTCATGCCGAAGTGAAGGACTTTCATGATCGAGATAAAACACCTGAAAACGCTACAAGCGTTGCGGAACTGCGGTTCTCTCGCAGCGGCTGCGGCCACGCTGCACCAGACCCAGTCTGCCCTTTCACACCAGTTCAGCGATCTGGAACAACGCCTCGGTTTCCGTCTTTTTGTGCGTAAGAGTCAGCCGCTGCGCTTTACCCCGCAGGGTGAGATTTTGCTGCAACTGGCAAATCAGGTGCTGCCGCAAATTGCCAGCGCGTTGCAGTCCTGCAACGAACCGCAGCAGACAAAATTGCGCATCGCCATTGAGTGTCATAGCTGTATACAGTGGCTGACCCCCGCGCTTGAGAACTTCCGCCAGAAGTGGCCGCAGGTGGAGATGGACTTTAAATCCGGCGTGACATTTGACCCACAGCCCTCGCTCCAGCAGGGCGAGCTGGATCTGGTCATGACCTCAGACATCCTTCCGCGCAGCGGCCTGCACTACTCGCCAATGTTTGATTATGAAGTGCGCCTGGTGCTGGCACCGGATCATCCGCTGGCCGCTAAAACACGCATCACGCCGGAAGATCTGGCCACGGAAACGCTGCTGATTTACCCGGTACAACGCAGTCGCCTGGATATCTGGCGTCACTTCCTGCAACCTGCAGGCATTAACCCGCAGCTGAAAAGCGTGGATAACACCTTGCTGTTAATTCAGATGGTTGCCGCCAGAATGGGTCTTGCGGCACTGCCGCACTGGGTAGTGGAGAGTTTTGAACGCCAGGGCCTGGTGGTGACCAAAACCCTGGGTGAAGGACTGTGGAGCCGGCTGTACGCTGCCGTGCGCGATGGCGAGCAACGTCAACCGATTACAGAAGCGTTTATTCGTTCAGCGCGGAACCACGCGTGCGACCATCTTCCGTTTGTGCGGAGCGCGGAGCGACCCAACGGCGATGTACCCACAGCGAAGCCAGGATCACCGTTCCCCCAATAATAAAGCTCGGCCAGTGCGGTTGCTCCTGCCAGATAGCCAGGTTGACCAGCAAACCCGCAGGCACATGCACGTTGTTCATGATCCCCAGCGTACCGGCGTCTACCTGCGTAGCGCCGTAATTCCACATGAAGTATCCCAGCCCTGAGGCCACCACGCCCAGCCAGACCAGAACGCCCCACTGCACGGAAGTGGTCGGTAGCTTTTGCGGGTTGCCGAGCATAAACCACGCCGCCACGGCAACAATAGCCGCCCCCATATAAAACCAGGCAAAGGCGTTATGCTGCGGCATCGGACGGGTTTCCATCAGGCGTTTGTAACCCACCATGCCAATGGCGAAACTGATGTTGGCCAGCTGCACAAACATCAGACCGGTCCAGAAGTGGTCGCTCACTTTGTCGTAGCGAATGATCGCCGCACCGACAACCGCCAGCAGCGCGCTCAGCGCATAGCCCCAACGCAGGCGACGCTTACTCAGCAGATCGTAAATCAGCGTGATATAGAGCGGTGTGAACACGGTAAACAGCAGGAATTCGGATACCGACAGGTAAACGTAAGCGCGGAAGCTGAACAGATACATGATACCGAGCTGCATTGCCCCCACCAGCATGTACAGCAGAATGGTTTTCAGCGATTGGCCACGCGTACGCAGAAACGGCAGGAATACCAGCGCCGCCAGCCCCACGCGCATCAGCACTGAGAAGTAACTGTCCACCGAACCCGCAAGGTATTCGCCAATCAGGCTAAAGGAGAAGGCCCACAGAATAGTGGTGATAATGAGTAGCGCCACAATGCTTGTCTCTCTGAAAGAAGGACAGGCATTGTAGCGAACTCTTTAGTTGACAACTGAGCAATAAACAACCAAATGAAGATTATTCAAGGAACAGCTTGCGCAGATAATTCGGCACGGCGTTGTCGGCATTAGAACCGATCACTTCCAGTTCCGGGTGCAGATCCTTCAGACGCTGGTGCGCGTTCTCCATGATGCAGCCTTTACCCGCCATCGAGAGCATTTCCGCATCGTTCATGCCGTCGCCGAAGGCGATGCAGTCTTTCAGTTCAAAGCCCATACGTTGTGCCACCGCTTCCAGCGCGTGACCTTTCGAGACGCCACCGGCCATCACTTCCAGGCAGGTCAGCGTAGAGAAGCTGACGTTAACACGGTCACCCCAGCGGGCGTTGATCGCCTGCTCCAGCGGGAGCAGCTCTTCGTGGCTTTCACAGGTGAAGAACACCTTGCTGATCCCTTCCGGCTCCAGCAGGCCTGGCTCATACAGGGTGTAGTTGAACACGGCCTCTTTGAAGAAACGCATTTCGTCCGGGCGATGGCGGTTCATAAACCACTCATCATCGCGATACACGTTGGTCACGATGTCCGGGTTGTTGTGCTCCACGCCGAACAGATCGGTGGCGATATCCCGGTCAAGGTTATGCGTGAAAATCAGGTTGCCATCGGTGTCGTGTACGCGCGCACCGTTGGAGGTGATCATGTAGGCTTTGATGCCCAGGTTATCGCGGATCTGCCCCACGTCCACGTGGTGGCGACCGGTGGCAAACACGAAGTTCACGCCACGGGCAGTCAGGAGCTTCAGGGTTTCTTTCGCAAAAGGCGATAAGGTGTGATCGGGGGAAAGCAGCGTGCCATCTAAGTCAGATGCAACAACCTGGTACATAGGGAAATTTAACCTCAATAGAAAATCAGTTATGCCTGTCGAAAAATTCGACAATGGCGTTGAGCGCGACTGAGCGCATGGTGTCCTTTTCGAAAAGGATCTCATGGTACGCACCGTTTATGACCCACGGTTTACCCCCTTCACAAGGGTGACCAGCGGCGGCACGCAGTTCACAAAAGCGGTCATGCATACGGTTATCAACCACACGCTCTTCTTCCGCCTGAAGCAGTAATGTCGGCGTGCTGTCATCACCAGCACCCGCCAGCGCCTGCTCACCGGCAAGAATGCCTTCCCGCACCCAGTGATAGGTGGGGCCGCCAACGCGTAAACGCGGTTCATCGGCATAAAAACGCAGGTTACGACGGTATCGCTGTCGACTGTGGGTCAGCACGTTCATGGCATACGGCAGCGCGCGCCAGCGTCCTGTTCCGATAGCATAACCTTCCCGAATACGCTGATGGCCCTCAGCCCAGTCGAGAATATGTCGTACCATCCAGTCAGGAAAACGCATCACGATGCCAAACATGGGCGCGCTGAGCGCAATGGCATCACATTGATGCGAATGGCGCTGCAAGAACAGCGTGGCAATGGCACCACCCATTGAATGCGCGAGAATATAGCGTTTCCGCCAGGGGCCGGGCTGCACTTCCTGCTGCCAGAATGCCGCAAGGTCGTCGACATAATCACTGAAATTATCTACGTGACCACGGTGGGTGTCCGACAGCATTCGCCCGGAAAGCCCCTGCCCGCGATGGTCAATAATCAGCACGTCAAAACCACTGTGGAACAGGTCATACGCCAGTTCGGCATATTTGACGTAACTCTCTATGCGACCAGGGCAAACCACAATGACACGATCGTTTTTTTCAGCCCGAAAACGAACAAAGCGTACAGGAACATTGCCCACTCCGGTAAATCCGGCCTCTTCACGCTGACGCCAGAAGTTGGTAAGTGGGCCCATAGAGAAAGCAGCAAATGCGTTTTCTCGAGTTTCCCAATCCTTTTTCTGCTGAAACATCGGGTTTCCACCCCTGTAAGCCAAGGAATATCGTTTTTTCGTGACAGGTCACAAAATGACTCAACAATAGCGTATTGTGGCATAAAAACAGACGATTCGGGAGTTTCAAATGACCTTCGAGTGGTGGTTCGCTTACCTGCTGACATCCATCATCCTCAGCCTTTCACCAGGCTCTGGCGCGATTAACACCATGACCACTTCGATCAACCACGGCTATCGTGGTGCGGCGGCATCCATTGCCGGTTTGCAGACCGGGCTGGGCATTCACATCGTGCTGGTCGGTATCGGCCTGGGGACACTGTTTTCCCGCTCGGTGCTGGCGTTCGAAGTGCTGAAATGGGCCGGTGCGGCGTACCTGATTTGGCTCGGTATTCAGCAGTGGCGCGCGGCAGGCTCCATCAACCTGAACACCCTTGCGCAAGCGCAAACGCGTGGACGTCTGTTTAAGCGCGCAGTGTTTGTGAACCTGACGAACCCGAAAAGTATCGTCTTCCTTGCAGCCCTGTTCCCGCAGTTTATCGTGCCGCACCAGCCGCAGGTGATGCAGTACGTGGTGCTCGGAGCGACCACCATCATTGTCGATATCATTGTGATGATTGGTTACGCGACGCTGGCGCAGCGGATTGCGGCGTGGATTAAAGGGCCTAAGCAAATGAAGGCCCTGAATAAAGTGTTTGGTTCGCTGTTTATGCTGGTTGGCGCGCTGCTTGCGTCAGCGCGTCATGCTTAGCGAGAAATGATGAGATGAATGCCGAAGCCGGTGAACAACGCACCGGCAAATCCGTCTATCCACTTCGCAACGCGCTGATACCCACGGCGCATCGCCGGTAAGGCGAACAGGCTCGCAACGATAGTAAACCAGGCGAACGTCTCAACGACGATCAGCAGGAAGATACCCCAACGTGCACCTGCGCCCACGCTATCTCCCACAAACAGGGAGAACACGGAGCCGAAATAGATAATTGCTTTCGGGTTTGCCAGATTCGTCAGCAGCCCTTTCACAAAGCTGCGGCCACCGGTTGCCAGCTCGACTTTTGGCTCTTCCGGTTTTTTCTCTTCTTTCTTCAGCGCCCCGCGCAGCATCTGATAACCCATCCAGCACAGATACAGGCCACCACCGACCATAATGATGTTATGCAGCCAGGCCATTTTCGCGAGGATCAAGTTCAGGCCCAGCAGCGCCACCGCCGCCCAGATCATAACGCCCATGGTAATACCGAGCACACCCATCATCGCCTCTTTGCGGGAGCGGCTGACGGCTGTTTGTGACACGAAGAAAAAGTCAGGGCCCGGGCTCATCAGCGCAACGATGTGCACTAACGCCACGGTGAGAAATAGCATTAACATAATTAACTCGCGGGGAAATAATTCAGTGTGTCACCATCCTGGCACTTTTTAGCCCGGCTGACTACTCCTCATCATCACCGTCGGCGTGAGAGCGGATAAGCGCCATAAACTCCTTACCAAAGCGCTCGAGCTTACGTGTGCCAACGCCGTTGACGCTGAGCATCTCGCTGGCGCTCAGCGGCATTTGTTCGGCCATCTCAATCAACGTCGCGTCGTTGAAGACCACGTACGGTGGGATATTCTCTTCATCCGCGATGGCTTTACGCAGCTTGCGCAGTTTGGCAAACAGCTTGCGGTCATAGTTGCCGCCGTAGGATTTCTGCATCACCCGCGGCTTGAGCGCGATAACGCGCGGAACGGCGAGCTTCAGTTCGATATCACCGCGCAGCACCGGACGCGCCGCTTCGGTAAGCTGAAGCGCAGAGTGCTGGGCAATATTCTGGGTGGCAAACCCCAGATGAATAAGCTGGCGGATAATACTGACCCAGTGCTCGTGGCTCTGCTCTTTGCCGATACCGTAAACGGGCAGCTTGTCATGGCCCATATCGCGAATGCGCTGGTTGTTCGCGCCACGCAGCACTTCCACCACGTAGCCCATCCCGAAGCGCTGATTAACGCGATAGATAGTCGAGAGCGCCTTACGCGCATCCATCAGGCCATCGTACTGCTTTGGCGGATCAAGGCAGATATCGCAGTTACCGCAGGACTCCTGACGGCCTTCACCAAAATAGTTGAGCAGCACCAGACGACGACAGGTTTGCGCTTCAGCAAAGGCCCCCATCGCGTTGAGCTTGTGGCGCTCGATATCCTGCAACTGACCCTGCGGTTTCTCTTCCAGGCAGCGGCGCAGCCAGGCCATATCCGCCGGATCGTAGAACAGCATGGCTTCTGCTGGCAGGCCATCACGCCCGGCACGGCCAGTTTCCTGGTAGTAGGATTCGATATTACGCGGGATGTCGAAGTGCACCACAAAGCGCACGTTGGGTTTATTAATCCCCATCCCGAATGCTACCGTGGCGACCACGATTTGCAGGTCATCGCGCTGGAATTTCTCCTGCACGTCGGCGCGGATGTGGTTTTCTAACCCGGCATGATAGGCCGCAGCGCTAAAGCCACGGTTTTGCAGACGCGCGGCGGTATCTTCCACTTTTGCGCGGCTGTTGCAGTAAATAATGCCGGACTTACCGCGCTGCTCCTGCACGTAACGCAAGAGCTGATCCAGCGGCTTGAACTTTTCCATCAGCATGTAGCGGATGTTGGGGCGGTCGAAGCTGCTGACCTGGATAAACGGATCGTTTAGCCCCAGCAGACGAACGATATCAAGACGCGTTGTATCATCCGCCGTGGCGGTGAGCGCCATAAACGGCAGCTCAGGGAAGCGCTGACGCAGCTGACCGAGCGCGGCATATTCCGGGCGGAAATCGTGCCCCCACTGCGAGATACAGTGCGCTTCGTCTACCGCCAGCAACACCGGGTTCCAGTGCGCAAGGTGATCGAGGAAGTTATCCAGCATCAGACGCTCGGGTGCGATATACAGCAACCGAATCTGCCCGGTACGGCAACCAGCCATCACTTCCTGCTGCTGCTCGCGGGTCTGCGTAGAGTTGATACAGGCCGCTGCTACGCCGTTGGCAAGCAGTTGATCTACCTGATCTTTCATCAACGAAATAAGGGGAGAGACCACGACCGTGAGGCCATCAAGCACCAGAGCGGGCACCTGATAACAGAGCGATTTCCCGCCGCCGGTCGGCATCACCACCAGGCAATCGCGACCTTCCAGCACGGTTTCAATGATGGTTTCCTGGCCAGGGCGGAACTGCTGGTAGCCAAAGGTTTCGTGCAGAACCTGTTTAGCCAGCGATTCCTGATTCAATACTTCCGCCTGCGCCACGTTAACCCCATTTGCCAGAAATAAAACAGGCGCTATTTTCAGCGCCTGAGAGAGAAACTTCAACGTTTAACGCAAAAACATTCGAGCAGCCTAGAAAATATCATTCAGCATTACGCCCACACCGACGCGGGTTTGATTGAAGTTGTAATCGATAAGCGACTCGCCGTAACCACTGTATACCTGCGTGTAAAGACGCACATGCTTGCTCACCGGATAGCTCAGGCCTACTTCCGCGCCGCCGTAGCCGGTATTCCAGTTGTACTGTCCCTTCGCGCTCAGCACCGCATCGCCTAACTGGTAACCAATTTTGAGCTGGTAGTAACCCATGTATTTGGTGATATCCGGGTTGTCGTCCGTAGCGCCCACCACGTACCACGGCTTAACTTCCACCATCCAGTTACCGTTTTGCGCCATCAGGCGGGTATAAAGGCGGTTCCAGCTGCGTGAAGTGGGGTCGGCGCGGCCGTTGGAGTCGTGGTTAAAGCCCATCTCCACGTCGCGTAGCGTCCAGCCTGCAAATTCGTAATCCGTCGCGAAACCGAGGAACAGCTGCGGTTCATAGTTGGTTTCACGAAACGGTGAGGACTCGCCGCTGTTTGAAAGCTGCCACCAGGATTTTTGCGTATAGGACGCACCCAGCACCGAGTTTGGCCCCAAAATACCGCGCCAGAACGGGAATGCCAGGCTGAGCTGGTACTTCACCTCATCTTTGCGCGCATTATCAGACCAGTTGTAAGACTTAATCGCCTCTTTGTTGATATCGCTGGTCCAGGTGTAGAGCAAATAGTTGGTGTCATACGGGTAGAGCGTGAACGGATTGTCATGCTCCTGAAGTAAGTTAGCGATAATGCTGCCGCGAACGGCTGGCGTATCGTGTACTTCATTAACAGTCGCTTCCTGCGCATATGCTGTGAGGGGCAGCGAAACCGCCGCCAGTAACCAACCCAGATACGTCCGCATCGGTGGTGTTCTCCTGCAAATATTGAGATTTCATGAATAGTTATGTGGCGGACATTCTACAGACTTCCGCACTAACTTCCGCCTCCTCGTTTCTGAAAGTGGAATTCCTTATTGTTGAGGCATAAAATCAACATTTTATTAACAATAAGGACGTCATTTCTCATGTCAGCCACGCTAACCGCCGAAGATGCTTTAAAACTCGTGGGCGAAATCTTTGTTTACCACATGCCGTTTAACCGCGCGCTGGGGCTGGAACTGGAACGCTACGAGAAAGACTTTGCCCAGCTCAGCTTCAATAATCAGCCGATGATGGTGGGTAACTGGGCGCAAAGCATTTTGCATGGCGGTGTGATTGCTTCTGCACTGGACGTAGCAGCGGGGCTGGTCTGTGTCGGCAGCACGCTGACGCGTCATGACACCATCAACGAAGACGAATTACGCCAGCGTTTATCACGCATGGGTACCATCGACTTACGTGTCGACTATCTGCGCCCTGGCCGGGGAAATCGCTTTACCTGCACCAGCAGCCTGTTGCGCGCAGGCAACAAAGTCGCCGTCGCCCGTGTCGAACTGCATAACGAAGAACAGGTCTATATCGCCAGCGCAACCGCCACTTATATGGTGGGTTGATGCAGCAAAATCGGGTAAAGTTAGTTCACTTTTTTGTAACGGATTTTCCCGATGGATGCTAAACAGACGCGGCAGGGCGTGTTACTCGCTCTGGCCGCTTATTTTATTTGGGGTGTCGCTCCGGCGTATTTCAAGCTTATCGCTTATGTACCGGCTGATGAGATCCTCACTCACCGCGTAATCTGGTCCTTCTTCTTTATGATTGCCCTGATGAGCATCAGCCGTCAGTGGTCAGGCGTCAAAACGCTGCTCAAAACCCCGAAGAAGGTCTTCCTGCTGGCGCTCTCTGCGGTGCTGATTGGTGGCAACTGGCTGCTGTTTATCTGGGCGGTGAATAACCATCATATGCTCGAAGCAAGCCTTGGGTATTTTATTAACCCGCTGGTGAACATTGTACTGGGGATGATTTTCCTCGGCGAACGCTTCCGCCGTATGCAGTGGCTGGCGGTGATTCTGGCGTTCTGCGGCGTGCTGGTGCAACTGTGGACCTTTGGGTCACTGCCGATTATCGCCCTGGGGCTGGCATTCAGCTTTGCGTTCTACGGGCTGGTGCGTAAGAAAATCGCCGTTGAAGCGCAAACAGGCATGTTGTTCGAAACCCTGTGGCTTCTGCCAGTGGCCGCAATTTATCTGTTTGGCATTGCCGACAGCGCGACCAGCCATATGGGCAACAACCCGTGGTCGCTGAATCTGATGCTGATGGCCGCCGGTGTGGTGACAACCATTCCACTGCTGTGCTTCACCGGGGCGGCAACGCGCCTGCGTCTCTCTACGCTGGGCTTCTTCCAGTATATTGGCCCAACGCTGATGTTCGTGCTGGCAGTGGTGTTTTACGGCGAAGTGCCAGGCGCGGACAAGATGGTAACCTTCGCGTTTATCTGGGTCGCACTGGCGGTATTCGTCGCAGATGCGATTTATACCCAGCGCAGGACCCGCAGAGGGATGTAGGTGTTTTGTAGGGCGGGTAAGCGCAGCGCCACCCGCCTGATTTTTACAGCCAGTTGCGACGCTTAAAGTACAGATACGGCGCAAGCCCGGCGAGGATCATAAAGATAATCGCCCCAGGATAACCAAAGCTCCATCTCAGCTCCGGCATAAACTCAAAGTTCATCCCGTAGCTTGATGCCACAAGCGTAGGTGGCAGGAACACCACAGATACCACCGAGAAGATCTTGATGATGCGGTTCTGCTCGATATTGATAAAGCCCATTGCCGCCTGCATCAGGAAGTTGACCTTCTGGAACAGGGATTCGTTGTGCGGCAGCAGGGATTCGATATCGCGCAGGATCTCACGCGCCTGCTCCAGCTGCCCGCCCGGCAGACGCGCTTTACGCACCAGGAAGTTCAGCGCGCGCTGGGTATCCATCAGACACAAACGCACCTTCCAGCCGATATCTTCCAGCTCCGCCAGCGTGGAAAGGGCTTCGTCATACTCATCACCCTGATGGCCTTCCATGATCACGCGACTCAGCTTTTCCAGATCGCTGTAGATGTTTTCGATCTCATCCGCCAGCTGTTCGATTTTGGTTTCAAACAAATCGAGAAGCAGCTCGTAGGCGTTTCCGTCAACCATTGCCTGGCTACGGGCGCGCATTCGGTAGAGACGAAACGCAGGTAACTCGCGCTCACGCAGGGTAAACAGGCGACCGTCGCGGATGGTGAATGCCACGGTTGAGTTACCGGCGTGATCTTCGGCATCTTCAAAGAAGAAAAAGGAGTGAATGTGCAGGCCGTCTTCGTCTTCAAAAAAACGGGCCGATGCTTCGATGTCTTCCAGTTCTGGACGGGTTGCCAGGCTTTGCCCCAGCTCGGATTGTACGCGAAGGCGCTCATCGTCGTCCGGCTCGACCAGATCCACCCATACAGCATCAATGAGGGGCTGCGACTCTTCGGCTTCAAGCCGAATCAGTCGGTTATTTTCGAGTTGAAATGCGCTCAACATGACCGGGACTCCCAATGCAAAAAATATCGGACAGTTCGGTGGGCACACAGAAACAAATTGGGTTTCAGACCATTAAACAGCCTGACTCAGTGCGACGGGAAATAATACAGGTCGCTGACAACCACTAAGGCCATCAGCAAGAGGAGATAGCCTTAGGAGTTGTTCCTGGTTGACAGGGAATTGAGCCAGTATCTACTGGGTGTGTCCAAGGCGAATGTCCTCTTAGCGTAATCGTGCGCGCATGTTACGCCAGCAGTAACAGTGGCGTCAACACGCAACGAAACGCTGAAGGGCATTAATTGACCTTCAACGTATAAGACTAGCAGATTATTACAAAATAATGATATTTTTCTGAAAGTTACACAGTTTCCAGTCGGGCATAGGCGGCCACCAGCCATTTGATCCCCTGCCCCTGGAATGCCACCTGCAACCGGCTATGCTCGCCGCTGCCTTCAAGGTTCACAATGGTACCTTCACCAAATTTTGCATGACGCACGCGCTGGCCGAGCTTGTAACCGGTGTCATTTTCCGACATCGGCGTACCCAGGCGCTGATGGCTGACAGGACGGCTGACACTGGCGCGCAGGCGTACCTCTTCCACACACTCTTCCGGCAGTTCACCGATAAAGCGTGATGGACGGTGATAGACCTCTTTGCCATACAGACGGCGGGTTTCGGCGTAGGTTAACGTCAGTTTTTGCATGGCGCGGGTGACTCCCACGTATGCCAGACGGCGTTCCTCTTCCAGACGTCCACCTTCATCCAGCGACATCTGGCTCGGGAACATCCCTTCTTCCATCCCGACGATAAACACCTGCGGGAACTCCAGCCCTTTGGCGGAGTGCAGAGTCATCAGCTGCACCGCATCCTGCCAGGTATCCGCCTGCCCTTCACCGGCTTCCAGCGCGGCGTGGGAAAGGAATGCCTGGAGCGGCATCAGGTCTTCGTCTTCTTCGTTGTAGCTGAACTGGCGCGTTGCCGTGACCAGTTCCTCTAAGTTCTCAATACGGGTCTGGCCCTTCTCGCCTTTTTCCTGCTCGTACATCATCCACAGGCCGGAATCTTTGATAACCCGGTCAGTCTGAACATGCAGCGGCATGTCCGCTGTTTCCTGCGCGAGAGCGTCAATCAGTTCAAGGAAGCGCTGCAACGCGCTGGCGGCACGTCCGGCGAGGGCTTTTTCCTGCAACAGCTCACGACAAGCCTGCCAAAGCGTGAGCTGGCGATCGCGGGATGCCTGACGCACTACGTCCAGCGTTCTGTCACCAATGCCGCGCGTTGGAGTATTCACCACACGCTCGAAGGCCGCATCGTCGTTACGGTTGGCCATAAGACGCAGATACGAGAGCGCATCTTTAATTTCCTGGCGTTCAAAGAAGCGCATCCCGCCATAAATCCGGTACGGCATACTCACCTGCAACAACGCCTCTTCCAGCACACGCGACTGGGCGTTGCTGCGGTAGAGAATGGCACACTGCTCCAGCGCACCGCCGTTGTCCTGCCAGGTTTTGATGCGGTTAACCACAAAGCGCGCTTCATCGAGTTCGTTAAAGGCGCAGTAGAGGGAGATTGGCTCGCCATCGACGCCCTCGGTCCACAGCTTTTTGCCCAGGCGCCCGTTGTTGTTCTCAATCAGGGCGTTCGCCGCGCTCAGAATGTTGCTGGTCGAACGGTAGTTCTGCTCCAGACGAATGGTTTCTGCGCCAGGGAAGTCATTGAGGAAGCGCTGGATGTTTTCCACCTGCGCGCCACGCCAGCCGTAGATAGACTGGTCATCATCGCCGACGATCATCACCTTGCCGGTATCGCCAGCCAGCATCCGGATCCAGGCATATTGAATGTTGTTGGTATCCTGGAATTCGTCCACCAGGATATTGGTAAATCGTTCGCGGTAATGCTGGAGAATATGCGGCTTATTCAGCCACAGCTCATGTGCTCGCAGAAGCAGTTCGGCAAAGTCCACCAGACCGGCGCGATCGCAGGCTTCCTGGTAGGCCTTATACACGTTCTGCCAGGTCTGCTCGACCGGGTTGCCAAAGCTCTGAATATGGTGCGGGCGCAGCCCTTCGTCTTTTTGACCGTTGATGTACCACATGGCCTGACGCGGCGGCCACTGTTTCTCATCGAGGTTCATCGCCTTGATCAGGCGTTTCAGTAAACGCAGCTGGTCTTCGCTGTCGAGGATCTGGAAGTCCTGCGGCAGGTTGGCGTCCATATGATGCGCGCGCAGCAAACGGTGTGCCAGACCGTGGAAGGTGCCCACCCACATACCGCCCTGGCTGGTGCCCATCAGCTGCGCAATACGGTGACGCATCTCTGCCGCTGCTTTGTTGGTGAACGTCACCGCCATAATGGAATACGGTGAGCAGTTTTCAACGCTTTGCAGCCACGCGATACGGTGCACCAGAACGCGCGTCTTACCACTGCCCGCCCCAGCCAGAACCAGCAGGTTAGTACGCGATGCGGCAACCGCGTCACGCTGTTTGTCATTAAGGCTGTCGAGAAGGTAGGAAACGTCCATTGGCACCGCCAGGTAATGTCAGGCAGGCGAAGGTCATGCATTCGCCAAAACCCTGGTAATTTATACAATATTATTGGTGATTATATCAGCGTGGTGAGGGATGCCAACCGTGAAATTTCTATGTGTGGCAACAGCCGACTGTCCTGGGTCTGCATCAGATCGGCCTTTTCTGGCTTGATCCAGCAGGCCTGCATCCCGCAGCGGATCGCCCCGGCAACGTCCGTGGTCAGATCATCGCCCACGTGCAGGATCTCGCCTGTCGGCAGGTCGAGTTTTTCCGCCGCCAGGTGGTACATATCGTTGAACGGCTTAGCGCGTCCGTGCGGGCCTGCGCGCAGCACGAATTCAAAATAGTCGCCGAGGCCAAAGAGTTCAGGTTGCGCATTGCCGTTGGTGATCGCCACCAGCGGCCACTTTTCAGCAAGCGCTTTCAGGGTGTTGTGGGTTTCCTGCGGTACATCGATACGGCTACGCCATTTCGCGAAGTTTTCCATCGCCGCTTCGGCGCCAATGGCGGCATCGTGCGCACTCATGCCAACATTTAACATCGCCTGCTCCACCGCACGGCGACGCCACTCAGTGACATCGTGATAAATATCCGGCTCGGTTTCCCGAAGAGCCTGACGCAGACGCTGGAAGTCTTTGTTCTGCATCTCTTTCAGGGCAGGATGGTAGTTCTGCACAAACGCCAGCGACTCCTGCTCAGTGCGCAAGATAACCGGGTGGTTGTCATAAAGGGTGTCATCAAGATCAAACGTCAGGGCTGAAATCTGACCTAATGGGCGGTAAAAACGCATTATTTCCCCCGTTTGGCGCGTGGATGCGCCGCGTCGTACACCGAGGCAAGGTGTTGAAAATCAAGGTGGGTATAGATTTGAGTGGTCGATAAGTTGGCGTGACCTAACAGCTCCTGCACGCCGCGTAAATCACCGCTCGATTCAAGCATGTGGGTGGCAAATGAGTGGCGCAGCTTGTGCGGGTGAACATGGCTGTTAAGCCCTTGCTTAATGCCCCACTCCGCAAAGCGTTTCTGCACGTTTCGCGCCGAAATGCGCTTGCCGAGCTTCGACAAAAACAGGGCGTTTTCCTCTGCGCCAAACAGACCGCGCAGATCCAGCCAGTGCTCAATCCAGGACACCGCATTGCGGCCAATCGGTAAGCGGCGCTCTTTGCTGCCCTTACCCATTACCCACACTTCACCGGTATCAAGATCGAGATGTTTTAAATCGAGGTTCACCAGCTCAGAAAGACGCAGCCCGGCACCGTACATCACTTCCAGCATGGCGCGATCGCGCACGGCCAGCGGATCGTTAAGATCGATATCCAGCAGGCGGTTTACATCGTCTACATCGATATTCTTGGGCAGATGACGAGGAGCTTTTGGCGTGGCGATCCCTTTTGCCGGATTGGCTTTCAGGCCACCCTGGCTGACCAGCCAGTCGAAGAAACTGCGCAGCGCAGAAAGTCTGAGCGCAAGGCTCGCCGGGCTTAGCCCCTTGCGGCGGCTACGCACCACAAAGGCTCGCACGGTAGCAGCGTCACATTGTTGCCAGCTTTTCAGGCCGATTTCTTCGGCAATCTGCATGATGGCATCAAGCTGACGCTGATAGTTGAGCAGCGTAATCGGGCTTAGCTGACGCTCAACGCCCAGATAACGCAGAAAGCGCGTGACGTCAGTCGAGAGCAATACGTCCGTCATACCCGTTCAATCCAGCGCTCCAGTAGCTCAGGCAACATGAGCGCCAGCTCCTGCAACAGGTGTGTCCCCTGCCCTTGCTCATAATGGTGCGCGTCACGGCTGGTGAACAACATCACGCCTAAATCGCCATCGCGCCCCATCAGCGACATCGCCACCGAACCAATGGCTTTGGCCTCTGGCAAAACCACCAGCAGCTCAGGTCCGTTCAGCGGCCCAAGATAGTGATTCTCGTGGCCAAGACGCTGAATGCGCAGCGGTTCAAACGCCTGACGGTTTAGCGCCAGATGGGTAAAGCCGGACGGCGCGCCGATGCGCCAGCGGTCAGGGAAGAGGCGGATCGTTGCGCCTGCCAGCCCCAGTTCACGCGCCCAGCGATGGAAGCGGCTGAGAAACTCGTCGAGGCTGTGCGCAGAGGCCAGACGCGCTTGCAGATGCAGCAAGCGATAGAACAGGCTTTCGTTGTTACTTGCCTGCTCCATCAGCAGCGTCATGTTCTCTTCGAGCTGATTGATATGGTTACGCGAGCGTGCCATGTGCCATTCGACCAGCGACACAGATTCACGCACCGGATGGGGCACGCGCATCTGTTCGACAACGCGTGCATTGCGGATAAAAAACTCAGGATTGCGCAGCAGGTAATCAATAACAGCTCTGTCGTCCAGTTCCGTTTCTGATGCCTGAAGTTCTTCCCCTGGTTGTTTCATAGATGGATAAACCCGTCATAGACATGTGCCGCCGGGCCAGTCATATAGAGTGGATGACCCGGTCCTTTCCAGGCGATATCAAGACGACCGCCTGGTAACTCCACGCGAACCTCTTCTGCCAGTAACCCCTGAGAGATACCGACCGCAACAGCCGCACAGGCACCGCTTCCGCAGGCCTGGGTTTCACCCGCGCCGCGTTCATAAACACGCAGACGGATGTGTTCGCGTTTTACCACCTGCATAAAGCCAATATTCGCACGCTCAGGGAAACGCTCGTGGCTTTCCAGCACCGGACCAAGTGTTTCAACTGCGGCGGTATCAACATTATCGACCTGAATCACGCAGTGTGGGTTGCCCAGAGAGACAACGCCGCACAATACTGTCTGCTCGGCCGCACGCATAATATAGGTCTTTTCCGCTTTGTTAGCGCGAAACGGCACGGCGGATGGCTCAAAGTTAGGCTCACCCATATTCACGCGAACCAGCTCATCGTCGGTAACGCTCAGGATCATGCGTCCGTTCGCCGTGCTCACACGAATATCACGCTTGTTGGTCAGCCCTTTCAGGCGAACAAAGCGGGCAAAGCAGCGCGCGCCGTTACCACACTGCGACACTTCACTACCGTCGGCATTAAAAATGCGGTAGTGAAAATCGAGGTCAGGATCGTAGGGTGGCTCAACCACCAGCAGTTGATCAAACCCCACGCCCAAATGTCGGTCCGCCAGACGACGGATCAGATCGGGTGAGAAAAAGACATTCTGCGTTACCGCGTCGACGACCATAAAATCGTTGCCAAGGCCATGCATTTTAGAGAACTGCATCATTTGCTCCATTGCGCGGGTACAGAACGTAATTATCAGAAATTAACCTGAGTCGGGCCGCCATTATCACCGCGATCGTTAGTCGTCGGCGAAGAGGACTCGATGGTGCTTTGTACTGGTTTCGTCGGCGGTGGCGCGGTTTTATCCGCTGGCGGGAAGTACAGTGGTCCCTTCAACCCGCAGCCGGTCAGGCTAAACAGCGTGATGAGAACGGCAAGCGTTCGGAAAACGTTTTTCATTATAAAGTTGCCCGTAAGTTCAAATCTGTTTCTATCATCGCAGGAGAAGACACAAAAGCAAGAGTTTGCCGCTTTCCTGCAACGGGAATTATTTAGCGTTATACTGCCGGCATCACGAAAAACAGGAACAAAACCATGAACGACAGTGAATTTCATCGCCTTGCCGACAACCTGTGGATGACTATCGAAGAGCGTCTTGACGACTGGGAGGGCGACAGCGATATCGATTGTGAAATCAATGGCGGTATCCTGACCCTAAGCTTCGAAAACGGCAGTAAAATTATTATTAACCGTCAGGAGCCGCTTCACCAGGTCTGGCTGGCAGCCAAGCAGGGCGGCTACCATTTCGATCTCAAAGAGGGCGAATGGGTTTGTGACCGTAGCGGTGAAACGTTCTGGGATTTGCTGGAGCAGGCGGCGACCGCACAGGCGGGTGAAGAAGTCAGTTTCAGGTAGTTTATGGCCGGGTAAGCGTAACGCCACCCGGCGACAAGGCTCAGGAAAAATACTGCTGCAACAGCGGTGTCGTTGCGTCCTGGCTGGCTGGCACTGCTGGCGCAATGGCCTGAGTGCGGAACGGGATCACCTGTGTGCGGCCATCCACATTCACAATCTGGTAGAACTGCGGCAGGTTGAAGTTAATAAAGCTTGAGCCGTAGGTGAATCGGTCGTGAGACGACGAGTAGAAGCGGCTGACATCGCGTACCAGCTCTTCTTTGCTGCCTTCACAGTGGTGATAAACCTCAGCGCGGTTGGTTTCATCCAGAATGTAGATGTTGAAACCGGCGTCATCACCCGACTCTTCGAAGAAGAACTGAATAATCCCTTCACTGGCAAAACCATCCACCACCTGCGGCAGTTTGACATGGTTGGTTTCGACCTGCACGGACAGGCCATGCAGCTTGTTGTGCGAAATCGCGCCGTAGAACTCGATGGCGTTTTCCAGTTTCTGTACCGACACGTTCAGGCGTTCAAAGAACAAGCCCCAGGTCTGGCCGGAGACGCGCAGTGCTTTAAAGCGCCCGGTTTCCTGGCGAGTACTGGAAAGACGCAGTTCAATACACTCAGAAACCAGCTGCTGTACACGGGTACGGATCAAACCACGAAGATGCTGGCTGTAGCAGAACACTTCCACGCTGTCCGGTGGTGCGGCATCCTGGTGCATCTTGCCGAGAATCGTTTTCAGCGCTTCGATCATCGCCTGCTCGCCGTTGAAGTGCAGGGTACGCACTTCGTTCCACGAGTTGCGATACAGCAGGTCAACGCTACCAACCAGGCAATTTTGCTGCTCACCAAAACTAAAGACATCCAGCTTGCGGAAATCAAAATGGACCACCTGATTGCGGAAGGCCGCCGTCGGGTCGTATTCCAGGTTGACGATAATCGCCAGATGGCGAATCTCACACGGACTGTAGAGCGCTTTCGGCGTCGGCGCAGGCAGACGCAGCGGGAAGTGGTGCGAAACGTCAGCGACCATCTCCTGCAATTTTGCTAAATCGACTACCTCGTTACCTTTAATAAACAACCGGGTGCGCGAGGTCAGCAGGCCGTTAAACCAGGCCCAGGCCACCAACTTGTTTAGATAGCGGTTATATTCCAGCGGCTGATGGCTGATTATCGAATCCATGCTTGGCGCACGATTGTACAGATACCATCCGGTGCGGTTCGCGCGGCCCGGCGGCACATAGATAAAGGTCAGATTCGGTTCAGACAGGTCAGGCGAAATCTGCGGGTTAACCAGCGTGACTTTACCCGGCAGCGCTTCAAACGCGGCGTACAGTTTACGGGTCAACACACCGATATCCTGTGGGCTGGCTGATACACTAAGGTTATTACGGCGCGCAAAGCGGATAAGATTACGGTAGCTTTGCATCATCGCATCGAGCAGTTCGTTGTGCGCTTCACGCACCTGGTCGATTTTCCAGTTAGCGCGGTTGTCGAGCATAGACAGACGTTCTTCGTCCCATCCCCACTCTTTAACTAACTGACTGACCACTTCACGGCGCCAGCCAACGCAGGCGCGTTCGCGGCTAAGTTTTTCACAGACTTTAAGATAGAAACATCGACGCACCAAATCCAGACGCGTGGTGTCATCAATGGCTTTCAGGTATTCGGTGACGCGTTCCAGCATCATGCAGTAGGCATCAAGCCCGAAGGAGACAATCTCACCATCGTGCAGACGCTGTTTGATATCTTTCGCCAGCAGGCGCGGCGTTGGGTATTCCCAGGAATAGGCTTCAAGCAGCAGCGTTTTCAGCACCGCTTTGTACGGGGAATCGATACTTTTATACAGCTGCCACAGGCTCGCGCCAAAGTACTCTTCGGCCGACAGGGAGCTCAGCCCGCCCAGATCCAGCCATTCGTTTGGCGTCAGTACGCCCTGCGCATACAGCGACATGACGTAATCGTCGTAATGCTCTTCTTCTTCACACGGCACCATATTCCACAGAATACGCTTACCGGCCAGACGAACGGCAGTACGGTAGAATTCATCCAGCAACAAAATGTGCTGCGTCGAGCCGCAGTCCTCACCACCCAGACTGCCACTTTCGTTATGACGGAAACGGTTTTCATCAATCAGGAAGAAGCTCACTTCCACGCCGAGCGATGCCGCCCAGCTTTCCAGCAGGCTGCATTTACGCTGCAACAGCTGACGCTCTTCGTTATCAAGCCAGGATTGATGACAGACCCAGATATCCAGGTCAGACGAACAGCTTTGCCCTACCGATGAGGTACTGCCCATGGAGTAAACGCCGGTTATCGGCAGCTCACCTTTCGGTGATTCCTGCGGCGGCATCCCACGATAGAGTTCCAGCTCGTTCAGATAGTGCTGTTGGGTTTCATCAGGCGTGAAAAGGCAAATGCCCTGGGGAACGTTACCGTCGAGGTAACCCGGCATCAGCGGATGGTGATAGTGCAATAATGTCGGCAGCAGACTGTAAACCTGTTGGAAAGCAGGTCCCATGGCAGCAAGCGCGCGATCCACACGCAATTGATTTATGGCATCCAGTCTCTGTTTCAGAGTCTCAATATAGAGGTACAAGACGTATCGCCTGATGTTTGCAGGTGTCGCAAACCATTCATAAATCGAACAATGGCGAGCCCGCAGTATTTCAAAAAGATAACCGTTACCCTTTTTCGCCCTTATCTTTATGGTAGTAGCGACGAAAAAATGGTCTAAAACGTGATCAATTTAACACCTTGCCGATTGACCGTAAAGAAAGTTGCGCTACATACAAAGTGTAGCATCAATCTGTACGTGTAAATTCCTGAATACGGCTGCGGGTGACGATAACGCCGCCCTGTCCCTCTCTGCATCATCTACCGTAAAACTGCCATCACAGAGACAACAATGTTAGGATGGTCAACGGTTGATAATGACGGTAACAAGCATGTTAGACAATGTTTTGAGAATTGCCACACGCCAAAGCCCCCTTGCGCTCTGGCAGGCACATTATGTTAAGCAGCGCCTTGAAGCCTGCCATTCTGGTTTGCGCGTCGAGCTGGTGCCAATGGTTACGCGCGGTGACGTCATTCTTGATACGCCACTGGCCAAAGTGGGCGGAAAAGGCTTGTTTGTCAAAGAGCTGGAGCTGGCATTGCTTGATAACCGCGCCGATATCGCCGTACATTCGATGAAAGATGTGCCCGTTGAGTTCCCGGAAGGTTTAGGGCTGGTGACCATCTGCGAGCGCGAAGATCCGCGCGATGCATTTGTTTCAAACCAGTACGACTCGCTCGAGGCGTTGCCACAAGGCAGCGTGGTTGGCACGTCAAGTTTACGCCGCCAGTGCCAGCTGGCTGAACGCCGCCCGGATCTGGTGATTCGTTCGCTTCGCGGCAACGTGGGCACCCGCCTGAGTAAGCTGGATAACGGCGATTACGATGCGATTATCCTCGCCGTGGCAGGGCTGAAACGCCTGGGTCTGGAGTCACGCGTCCGCGTTGCGCTGCCGCCAGAACTGTCGCTGCCGGCAGTTGGCCAGGGTGCCGTCGGGATTGAGTGTCGTCTGGATGATGCGCGCACACGCGAGCTGCTTGCGCCGCTAAATCATGACGACACCGCGATTCGTGTCAAAGCCGAGCGCGCGATGAACACCCGTCTTGAAGGCGGCTGTCAGGTGCCAATTGGCAGCTATGCTGAATTAACCGGTGGCGAGCTGTGGCTGCGCGCGCTGGTTGGCGCACCGGATGGCTCACAGATGGTTCGCGGCGAACGTCGCGGCAAGCCGCAAGATGCCGAACAGCTTGGCGTTTCGCTGGCGGAAGAGTTGCTCAATAACGGCGCCCGTGAAATTCTGGCTGACGTATACAACGGAGAACCCCCTGCATGAGTATTCTTGTCACCCGCCCTTCTCCCGCAGGAGAACAATTAGTGAGCCGTCTGCGCACACTGGGGCAGGTGGCCTGGAGTTTTCCGTTGATTGAATTCTCCCCCGGTCGGGAGCTGTCTGCGCTCGCCGACCAGATGAATACCTTGCAGGAAGGCGATCTGCTTTTTGCCCTGTCGCAACATGCCGTGGAGTTTGCCCATGCTCAGCTGCAACAGGCCGGATCGCACTGGCCCACAGCACCGCGCTATTTCGCGATTGGGCGCACCACCGCGCTGGCACTGCATACCGTAAGCGGAATAGATGTTCGCTATCCGTTAGATCGGGAAATTAGCGAAGTCTTGCTACAATTACCTGAATTACAAACTATTGCCGGAAAGCGCGCGCTCATTTTACGCGGTAACGGCGGGCGTGAATTACTTGGCGAGACCTTAAGTGAACGCGGTGCTGACGTCACGTTCTGTGAATGCTATCAGCGCAATGCAAAAAATTATGATGGTGCGGAAGAAGCGATGCGCTGGCACATGCGCGGCGTCGATACCCTGGTGGTCACCAGTGGTGAGATGCTGCAACAGCTCTGGTCGCTGATACCGCTTTGGTATCGTGAAAACTGGTTACTCCGCTGTCGGCTTCTGGTCGTCAGCGAGCGTCTGGCGAACCACGCCCGGGAACTGGGCTGGCAAGATATTCGGATCGCTGATAACGCCGACAACGATGCGCTGCTGCGCGCATTACAATAACTCTCATAATGGGAAGCCATAATGACGGAACACGAAAAATCCTCCGCCGTGGTTGAAGAGACCAGGGAGACTGTGGATACCACATCACAGTCAGAAACGACTGAGAAAACCGTTGAGAAGAAAAACGGCAGCAATAAAACCAGCGTGGTGCTAAGCGCAATTGCCATCGCTATTGCTCTGGCTGCTGGTGTTGGCCTGTATGGCCTGGTGAAACAACAAGGCACCAACCAGACGGCCACCAGCGATGCGCTGGTTAATCAGCTCACCGCCCTGCAAAAAACGCAGGAAACACAAAAAGATGAGCTGGAAAGCTTTATCAAACAGCAGGCTACCGCACTTTCCGAGGCGAACAGCAAGCAAGAAGAGCTGACCAAACAGCTGAGTGAAGTGCAGCAAAAAGTCGCCACCATTTCCGGTACTGATGCCAAAACATGGTTGCTCTCGCAGGCCGATTTCCTGGTGAAACTGGCCGGGCGTAAGCTCTGGAGCGATCAGGATGTCACCACGGCCGCCGCGCTGCTGAAAAGCGCCGATGCCAGCCTTGCCGACATGAACGACCCGAGCCTTATCTCCGCACGTCGTGCCATTACCGAAGATATCGCCAGCCTGTCTGCCGTTTCGCAGGTCGACTACGACGGCATTATCCTCAAGGTCAATCAGCTCTCCAACCAGATTGATAACCTGCAACTGGCGGATAACAACGACGACGACTCCCCGATGGATTCCGACGGTACCGAGCTTTCGAGCTCGCTCGGCGAATGGCGCGTGAACCTGCAAAAAAGCTGGCAGAACTTTATGGACAGCTTTATTACCATCCGCCGTCGCGATGAAACCGCCGTACCGCTGTTAGCACCGAACCAGGACGTCTATTTGCGCGAAAACATTCGCTCTCGCCTGCTGGTTGCCGCGCAGGCGGTTCCGCGCCACCAGGAAGAGACGTACAAACAGGCGCTGGATAATGTCTCTACCTGGGTACGCGCGTACTACAACACCGATGACGCGACGACCACCGCTTTCCTCGATGATATCGACAAGCTGAGCCAGCAGAACATCACCATGAACGTTCCGGATAAGCTTGCCAGCCAGCCGATTCTGGAAAAGCTGATGCAGACGCGTGTGCGTAACTTACTGGCACAGCCAGGCGTTCCGGCAGAGTCTAACGCCGAAGCTCCTGCCTCCGCACCAGCACCAGCGCCAGCGCCTGAAAACGCGCCACAGGGAGAGTAGTCATGTTGAAAGTGTTATTACTCTTCTTACTGTTGATCGCCGGGATCGTCCTGGGGCCAATGCTTGCAGGTCATCAGGGTTATGTCCTGATCCAGACCGATAACTACAACATCGAAACCAGCGTGACCGGTCTGGCGATCATCCTGATCCTCGCGGTTGTTGTGTTGTTTGCCGTTGAATGGGTTCTTCGCCGCATTTTCCGTACCGGCGCACATACCCGCGGCTGGTTTGTCGGTCGTAAACGCCGCCGCGCCCGCAAGCAGACTGAGCAGGCCCTGCTTAAGCTCGCCGAAGGTGACTATCAGCAGGTTGAAAAGCTGATGTCGAAAAATGCCGATCATGCAGAGCAGCCGGTGGTGAACTACCTGCTGGCGGCAGAAGCGGCGCAGCAACGTGGTGATGAAGCCCGTGCGAATCAGCATCTTGAACGTGCTTCCGAGCTGGCTTCAAACGATCAGATCCCGGTTGAGATCACCCGCGTTCGCCTGCAACTTGCGCGTAATGAAAATCACGCAGCGCGTCATGGTATTGACCGCCTGCTGGAAATCACCCCGCGTCACCCGGAAGTGTTGCGTCTTGCCGAGCAGGCGTATATTCGTACCGGTGCATGGGGCTCGCTGCTGGATATCATCCCATCGATGGCGAAAGCAGAGGTGGGTGATGATGAACATCGTGATGAACTTCAGCGCCAGGCATGGATTGGGCTGATGGATCAGGCGCGCGCCGATCTGGGTAGCGATGGGCTGAAAACCTGGTGGAAGAATCAGAGCCGTAAAACACGCCAGCAGATCCCGCTGCAAGTGGCGATGGCTGAACATCTGATTGAGTGTGACGATCATGACACCGCCCAGGAGATCCTCCTCGACGGCCTGAAACGCCAGTATGACGACCGTCTGGTGATGGTGATCCCGCGCCTGAAAACCAACAACCCAGAGCAGCTGGAAAAAGTGCTACGCCAGCAAATCAAAACCGTGGGTGACCGCCCGCTGTTATGGAGCACGCTGGGTCAGTCGCTGATGAAGCACGGCGAATGGCAGGAGGCGAGTCTCGCCTTCCGTGCTGCGCTGAAACAACGTCCTGACGCGTTTGACTACGCCTGGCTTGCCGACACGCTGGACAAGCTCCACAAACCGGAAGAGGCGGCCGCCATGCGCCGCGACGGGCTACTGTTAACCTTGCAAAACAACGCGAATCAGCAGTAACAGAACAGGAGGCCAGTTGGCCTCCTTTTTTTATCGCTCATCTCCTGCTACATTCAATGCAACTTCACCCGGAAATGAACCCGCCAATGTAACGACATCTTTTCATTAACCTTTTTTCATACACGCGCTGATTGCCGCGTGGACTAAATCGTTTTTGAAAGGAATGTCTTCATGAACTCGCTTCTGTATGCGCTTGTTGAAGCGCTGCGTAGCCACCGCTGGCTTCGCTTACTGGCCTGCGCCTTTATCTTTACCTCACTGGGCAACGGATTAACTCAGGTTGTGGTGTTTGGCCTGCTGCTAAAGTGGCAGGCACCCGCCGCCCTGTTAACCCTCGCCTATTTCTTTGCCACCGTACCCGGGTTTATCGGCAGCCTTTTCGGCGAAAGATTATGCCTGCGCTTTTCACCGATGGGTTTGCTGATGCTGACGGAACTGCTGGGGTTAATCGCCCTGCTTTTCCCTTTGCTTGGCGTGTATTACCACAACATTCCGGCATTACTTGCCGTGCAATCCGCGGAAGCACTCCTGAGCGGAATGAGCTGGCCGGCCCTGACCTTATTGTTCAAACGTGGGCTGTCGGAATATGAGCTTCCGGCGGCAACCTGCCTTGAGAACGTGATTTTTGCCTCTCAGGTGCTGTTAGGCACAGGGCTGGGTGTGGTGTTGTTTCAGCGGATCCCCATTCAGCCGTTACTGGCAATAGATGCGGCGAGCTTTGTGGGTTCGATAATGATGCTGTTTCTGGCAGGGAAGGCTTTTGTCTCCCGGACAACACCGAAACCCGCAGATGAGCAGCCACCCGTTACGTTACGCTGGCAGCATCTCACGGTACGGCAAAAGCGTAGCCTGCTGCTGTTGCCCGCGCTGGCGGCTGTAGGCTCGCCTGCCATGGCGCTGCTCCCGGCCCTGGTGCAGCAGATCCATCCTGCGGATGCGGTTAGCCTCGCCCTGCCCCTGCTCTTCGCCAGAAGCATGGGCCAGCTGTGTGGCCCTATGCTGCTAAAGAGAGACAGCCTGGCGCGATACGCGGCGAAAAACCGCCTGCTGCTGACCTGTATGAGCGTATTTCTGCTGGCATATGGCGTGATACCGTTTGTATCAGGGGGAGCGGTGATGGCTCTGGGAATGGTTTTTATCGCCCACCTGGCATCAAACATTGTTTTTGCGGCAGGAACGTTTGGCGTGCTGAGTAGCTTTCATGCCATGCAGATCGCTTCGGCCAGCGGTAAAGCCTGGCGATGGCAAACGATCAGCGCCTCACTCTTTACCGGTATTGCTGCTCTGGCAACGACATCGCTTGGCGCAATTCAGACGCTGTATGTGGTCTCTGCCAGCGCACTGTTGCTGGTTGCCCTTATCATGGCGAATTTCCGGGAATAATGCATAAAAAAACGCCTGCTAAAAAGCAGGCGTTAAAACAGGTCTGTAAGACAACATATTGGTGCTTCACTCAACGTTGTGTCCATGGTGTTTGATGAGGCCGAAGCGACATCTGTCAGTGGACGATAAGCACCGTAAACGGCTCTGCATCATTCCGGGGTTTATGAGGCACAAAGGCGAACATAAGAGATGGAATGAGCATCTACACGTATATTATTGCACGTTACATGCCAGAGTTGCACCAGAGAGTGTTATCCCGCGCAACATTTTAAGATAAAAGGCTTTTTCGTTATTCTGGCAACGGTTGTGCCCTGGAAAGCACAGGCAAAGCGATCAAAGTGTTGCCAGGAAGCGACAGCAAAAGTGCCAGACGAACAAATGATTATATTTCAGTGGATTAGGTGTCGCTGAATCACGACAAAGATACTGAGCGTTGTCGGGGAATGACAACAGCAGTGAAGAACGACAGAAAACAAAAAACCCCGCCGAAGCGGGGTTCAAAATTGGTCGGCGAGAGAGGATTCGAACCTCCGACCCACTGGTCCCAAACCAGTTGCGCTACCAAGCTGCGCTACTCGCCGATGTACTGCTTTTTTGAATTTTTAGTTCAATTCATTTAAAAAGTCGTGGTGCGAGGGGGGGGACTCGAACCCCCACATCCAAAGGACACTAACACCTGAAGCTAGCGCGTCTACCAATTCCGCCACCTTCGCAATTCACAACTCTTTCAAATAATGGGGTGGCTAATGGGATTCGAACCCACGACAACTGGAATCACAATCCAGGGCTCTACCAACTGAGCTATAGCCACCACTGATAATACTTTCACGCGGTACTGACTACTTCTCAGACCACCGCAGCTCCAGCACCGGGTTAATGGTGCGCCCGACAGGATTCGAACCTGAGACCTCTGCCTCCGGAGGGCAGCGCTCTATCCAGCTGAGCTACGGGCGCTTAGCGCCGTTGCGGGGCTGGATATTACGTACCTCCGTCCCCGCTGTCTAGTGCTTTTTTTAAAAAAATGCGCGTTTGGTTATGCTTTGCACACTTTGCCGCTTATTCCTCCACTTTCTGCGTGGAGGCACGGCGGCCAAGGCCAAACAACTTGTACCCTGCAGTCACGGCGGCCAGGAAGATCATCCCGACAAACAGCGACATGCGAGTATCGTCATTAAAGTACATACCGATTAAAACGCAAACCAGGAACGCCATCGTTAAATAGTTCGCCCACGGGAACAAAATGGAGCGGAACGGATGGCTGGCAATGGCCTTCTTGTGCGCCTGACGGAAACGCAGCTGGCTAATCAGGATCACAAACCACGGGATCATCCCTGGCAGCACGCTGGCGCTATACACATAGACAAACACGCGCTGTGGATTCGGGATGATGTAGTTCAGGCATGAACCAATCAGCAGGATTGCAATCGATACCGCCACGCCCGCAACAGGAACGCCCGTACGAGAAACTTTCCCCATTGCCGCTGGCAACTGGTTGTTTTTGGAAAGCGCATACAGCATCCGGCCACAGCTGTACATTCCGCTGTTACAACCAGACAGCGCAGCCGTCAGTACCACAAAGTTGATGATCCCTGCCGCCGCGGTGATACCAATTTTCGCGAAGGTTAAAACAAACGGGCTACCGGTCGTGCCGATTTCATTCCATGGGAAGATAGTCACGATGACGAAGATCGCGCCCACATAGAAAATCAGGATGCGCCACAGCACTTTGCCTACCGCACTACGCAGCGTAACCTGCGGGTTTTTCGCTTCACCGGCGGTAATACCAATCAGTTCAACACCCTGATAAGAGGCCACGACGATACACAGCGCTGTCAGGAGGCCCTTCCAGCCACCAGCGAAGAAGCCGCCGTTCTCGGTCAGGTTACCAAAGCCGATGGCGTGTCCACCGTTGCCAATACCGAAGAAGATAACGCCCAGACCGACCACAATCATCACAATGATGGTGGTGACTTTGATCATCGCGAACCAGAATTCAATCTCACCGTACAGACGCACGGCGGCAAGGTTGGCCAGTGCGACCAGCCCCACGGCGATAAGCGCAGGTATCCACTGCACCATATCCGGGAACCAGAACTGCACGTAGACCCCTATCGCGGTGATTTCCGAGATACCAACGGCCATCCACATAAACCAGTACGACCAGGCTGTCAGATAGCCAAAGAACGGGCTCATATAACGGTGTGCGTATACGGCGAATGAACCGGCCACCGGCTCCAGGAAGAGCATTTCGCCCATCGAACGCATGATGAAGAAAACGAACAGCCCGGCGATGATATACGCCAGTAATACAGACGGGCCTGCCCACTTGAGCGTACTTGCGGAGCCCATAAACAGGCCAACGCCGATAGTGCCGCCCAGCGCTATCAATTCAATATGTCGAGCCTCCAGCCCACGCTGAAGCTCTGGTTTTTTCTCTGCCATAAATCCTCGGTTGTGTTTGCCGTTTCCCGGTTTTTACCGGTTATATTTTTTGGGGTACTGAAATATGCGGGGGAATGGTTTCTTAAATTCTGCCAAATGGCAAACGATGCATTAAAAAAATGAATGTATTGCACAGATACGCAGCAGTTTTGCAGGGGAGTTGCAGCGCGAACAGCATATCGCGCTACATTTTGATTACATTTTTCCGGTGTAGTGCCAGGTGAGATACCGCAGCAGACGGATCTGCCGTTTGATACGTGTAGGCTGAGATAAAAGACGATACAGCCATTCCAGCCCCAGGCGCTGCCACACCTTCGGCGCACGTTTAACATGGCCGGTAAAGACATCGTAAGTGCCGCCAACCCCCATGTAGAGCGCATTCGGGCACACAAGACGGCAATCACGCATCAGGATCTCCTGGCGCGGAGACCCCATCGCCACCGTCACTATCTTGGCGCCGCTGTCGCGCACGCGTTCAAACAGCGCCTGCCGGTCTTCTGGTTTGAAATACCCATCCTGGCAGCCAACGATATTTACATTCCACTGGCCACGCAGCTTCTGTTCCGTCTGTGCCAGTACATCTGGCTTACCACCGATAAGGAATACGGGCGTGCCTTCAGCCCCTGCACGCGCCATCAGTGCTTCCCACAGGTCTGCACCCGCGACACGAGAGACCTGCGCACCCGGGTATTTTTTACGGACAGAACGTACCACGCTGATACCGTCTGCGTATTTAAACTCTGCGGCTTCTATCAGGCTTTTCACTTCAGCGTTATCTTCTATCGCCAGCATCTTTTCTGCGTTGATGGCCACCAGCGTGCCCGATTTCATCTGCCCTTCAGAGAACAGATAATCCAGCGCGTGTTGCATATCACGCCAGCCAATAAGCTGTATGCCGCGCAGCGCGTAGAGCGGCGCGGAAGTCGTGTCAGTCATAACATCCTTACTCAGACTTGCGAAAGCGTTCTGCTGCCGCGTGGCTCGCGCTTATGCACAAGCCCCGCGCTGTCAAACAACCAGTACAAAAGTTTTGCCAGCAGCAGGCAGACGCCGAAAATTACCATGAAGAAAACCACGCGCGACACGAACGAATCCAGACCTTCGCGCGCCAGAACGATCATATTGAAAATGGCCCCAAAACAGAAACTGTGCAATATCGCTGCTTTGTAGCGATTCGTCTCTTCATTGCCGCGCTGATAAAGCCAGTCAAACCACTTAATGATTAACCCGACCACAACCGCGCCCGGCAGGATAAACCATGTGCCACCCATCACCACCAGCGAGCCAATCAGCGTGGGTGAAATCGCCAGCCCGGAGTGGTTGTTGAGTACCTCCCAGGTGAAGTAATTCGCCGTATTCAGCACAATACCTGGGCGGTCCGGCCACAGCCACGTCGGAATAAAGACGTAGAAATCACGCACAATCGGCGCCAGCCCCTGGAAATCAATCTTGTCGTAGTTTTGCAGCAACAGCGCCAGGTTCTCCCACGGCGAGAAGGTGTCGCGCGTGAGATACAGGAAAGTGTAAAACGCTTCATCACCGGACACGTTCATTCCGTAGCGCTTGAGTGCCAGCCAGAACATCCCCACGATACCAAACACCCCTGCCGCCGCCAGCATCCACAGCGAGATCCAACCGCGAATGATGCCGATAAACAGGAAGATGGCGAACGCGATGATGATGTTGGCGCGCGTACCACCAACAATCATGTAGGTCAGCACGCCAAACGCGACAGTACTGACCAGGAAAAACAGCCAGGCTTTGCTGTCCTGACGCAGGAAAAAGACCACCAGCATCGCCGGGATGAAGAAGTAGAAGAAGCGCTTAAGTGCCACACCTGAAACTTCTGCGGAAAATATCTGGCTGTAGGACTGCAACTTAAACAGCAGAAAACCGTTATGCATAAAGAAGATGCCCACGCTCACCAGCGCAATGGCCATCAGCATCACCCATGTCAGATGCGTCTCGACCCGGTTCATGGTAAAGAGCGCCCGGCGTGGTGCAGTATCTTTTGCTGAACGCAGGCGCGTCTTATAAGCGACGTAGTAAACCGCGTAGAAACAGGTTGCCGACAGTAATGCCTGCATCAGGATCTCCGGCGGGGCGACACTTACGTCAAACCGGAAAACCAAAATACTGGTCAGCGGGAAACCAAAGTAAAAGGTCAGCAGGAACAGCAGCGAGAAAAAGACGTTGAAGTTAAAGCGCACGCGCCGGAATTCAAACCAGGTAAGCGTGGCGATAAATAAGGTACTCAGAAGCCAAATCACCAACAAGCCGCTAAATTGCAACTGGCTCATGCATTGTCTCCTGAAGCGATACGCAGTGCACGATGCCACGGCGTGAGGTAATTCGGGCTAAAAAAGTCGATGGCATTTTTATCCACCAGCGCCAGCTGACGCTGCGCTTCACGCACCACATCCACGGTAAGTGTGTCTGTGGTAAACAGCACCGGTAGATGCTGCGCGGCCATATCCTGCCAGAACGGGTTTTCGCGATTAAGCACGCACGGAATACCAGCCTGAATAAGCAGGCACAACGTGCCGATCCCCTGCTGGCGGGCAAAGATAAAATACCCCAGGTCGCACCGTCGCAACAGCGCGAGGTAGTCATCAAATTCCAGCTTATCGCTGAGAATTTGCACGTTCTGCGCACTAAACAGTGCCAAACCCTGCTGACGTACTTCGTCGATATACGCGTGATTATTCGCCGGATAACCCATCGGCACAATGACATTCACCGTATCGCCAAACTGGCGATGGATCGCCTTCAGAGCCGCGACATGTTCGTTACTGCGATCGCCGGAGTTACCCACCAGAATCGTCAGTTTTCCTTCCCGCGCGACATCATTTGCCATGGTGTTCAGCGCCGGGTCCATTCGGGTCGGGAAATAGAGCAGATCCCCGCGCACGTTCGGATGCAGTCGGGCAAAGTAACTGAGATCGCCTCGGGTGGCAAAAACACAGCCCACACGCCCCTGCGCCATCCGCCGCAGCGGATAGAAGAGGCGGAATTTCCAGCCACGGGACACTTCATACAGATCCGCACCCCAGATATGCCAGCTGCACTGGGAAGGTTTAATCCCACCGCTTAACAGCGCCAGCCACAGGCCGGTATTGAACTGCCCGTGGAAAAAGAGCCGCTGTTCACGGTTGGCCTTTGCTCTGGCCACGACCGCTTTCGCCAGCGCAGCCTTATCCGGCCAGAAGGTCACGTTTAGCGCCGGGTACGCCGCGCTCAGGCCATTCTCCTGGCCTGCAACCATAAACTCGCGCGCATCCGTACTGCCGGATGCCAGCTCATCATTGAAAAACCGCAGAACGGTCTGGTTATGGTGTGGGATGTCCGATCCCAGAATGTGAATTAGTGCAGTCATGCGCGTTTACGCCAAAGTAAAAATACGCCGCAACAGGCAGCGAAATAAACAATGTAGGTTGCCATATAAGCCTGTGCCGCCCCCAGAGCGCCATGTGCGGGGATGAGCCAGTGTGAGAACGCAGTAAGGAGCGTAAACTGGCTAATCTCCGCCAGGATATACAACCGCAGCGAGGCTTTTGCTATCACCAGATAGCCGAATACGTAAGCACCTACTTTCAATACATCGCCCACCAGCTGCCAGGCAAACAGGTCGCGCATGGCGGCGAACTTCGCTGAGAACAGCAGCCAGATGGCTACATCACGCAACAGCCAGACGGTAAAACTGGCAACCGCAACAGCAGGAAGTACAAAACGCAGGGAGCGGATTATCTCACGGGTGATCGCTTTTCTTTCGGTCAGGCGCGATAAGGTTGGCAGCAACCAGACGCTAAAGGAAGCCGTTATAAATTGGAGGTAGGCATCAGAAATGCTGCTCACGCCCTGCCAAATCCCCACTTCATCCCAGTTGTAATGCGCGGCCAGCAGGTTTCGCATCATCACGTAAGCCACAGGAATGGTGACCGAGGTGATGAGCGCCATCAGGGTAAATTTACCTAGCTGCCCCGCCAGTGCTTTGTCCCACTGCGGTTTAAGGTAGTGCAGCGGGATAGTCCCCCGACGCATCAGCATGAACGCTGCTGGCACCACAACCAGCGCCGGAACCAGCGCCAGGCCCAACAACGCCCCTTCGTAACCGCCCAGGAGAAAACAAAAGTAGTAGGCTATCACCCCAATGATACTGCCGAGGATCAGCGCCAGCGCGTTTCCGGCGGCGTCACGAAAGCCTTTCATCAGCGCCAGCAGCAGGTTTGCCCAGGCAATCCCCATCTGCACCAGCGCAACCAGCCGCACCAGCCCCTGATAGTCAGCGTGACCAAACAGCCCCTGGCTGATGGGAGCTGAAGCCAGCAGGAACACAACGGCCAGCAGCGTAGAGAACCCCAGCACCATCGCTGATGATGTTCCCACCACTGAACGCAGCTTTTCTGCATCATCATGATGTTGCGCGACAAATTTGGTCACGCCGTTGAAGATCCCGGCACCTGCCAGAACACCCAGCACCGTGACCAGCTGACGGAAATTCCCCGCCAGCCCAACACCGGAAGGGCCAAATGACACAGCCAGAAGCTTGACGACCAGCAACCCGGCGCCAATTTTTACAAGTGTGGACGCGGCGGTCCACACCGATGCTTTTGCCAGAGACATATCAGCCGAAATAACTCAGAAGGGTATTGATCACCGTACGCTGGTTAACTGGCGCGAGGTTGTAGAACAGTGGCAGGCGAAGCAAACGCTCACTTTCCTGCGTGGTGTAACGGTCTTCACCGGCAAACACCCCGAAGGCTTCTCCGGCCGGGCTGGAGTGCAGCGGAATGTAATGGAACACCGCCATAATTTCGGCTTCTTTAAGCCACGCAATCAGCTGGCTGCGATCGTCATTATCGCGCAGCTTGATGTAGAACATATGAGCATTGTGGACGCAATCGGCCGGAATGGTCGGCAGCTCGATACGTCCGGCTTTTGCCAGCGGCTCCAGCGCATCGTAGTAGGTTTGCCACAGCGTCAGACGCTGCTGGTTAATGCGCTCTGCAGCTTCCAGCTGCGCCCACAGGTATGCCGCCTGTAGGTCCGCCATCAGGTAGCTGGAACCAATGTCGCGCCAGGTGTATTTATCCACCTGACCACGGAAGAACTGGCTACGGTTGGTGCCTTTTTCGCGGATCACCTCAGCACGTTCGACCAGCGCGCGGTCGTTAATCAGCGTCGCGCCGCCTTCACCGCCAGCGGTGTAGTTCTTGGTTTCGTGGAAGCTAAAACAGCCGATATGGCCAATCGTCCCGAGCGCACGGCCTTTGTAGGTGGACATCACACCCTGAGCGGCATCTTCCACCACGAACAGGTTATGCTTTTTGGCAATCGCCATGATGGTGTCCATTTCACAGGCCACACCCGCATAGTGAACCGGGACAATCGCCCGCGTTTTGTCGGTGATCGCCGCTTCAATCAGCGTTTCGTCAATGTTCATGGTATCCGGGCGGATATCCACAAACACGATTTTGGCTCCGCGCAGCACAAACGCGTTCGCCGTGGAAACAAAGGTGTAGCTCGGCATGATCACTTCGTCGCCAGGCTGGATATCCAGCAGCAGCGCGGCCATTTCCAGCGAAGCGGTACAGGATGGGGTCAGCAGGACTTTAGCACTGCGAAAACGCTGTTCCATCCACTGCTGGCAGCGACGGGTAAAACCGCCATCGCCGCAAAGTTTGCCGCTGCCCATAGCAGACTGCATATAGTCGAGTTCGGTTCCCACAACGGGAGGCGCGTTAAATGGAATCATCTTGTCACCTGTATAACCAGTAAGCGGTTGCGTCGACGTTGGCGCCACTCGCGATATAACGTTTAAGCGCGGCGGTGTTGCCCATCTGGGTCGCCACCCGCAAAGTCGAAAGTTGATGTTGCTGCGCCCAGTGCAGCGCCGCCTGCATGAGTTTGTCGCCCATGCCCCGCCCGGCTAATAAGCCGATGCGCGCGTCATGATCACTGAGCTTACGTAGCGAGACAAATCCCTGAATCTGCCCATCGGGCGCGCGAAACACCAGGCAAACATGGTCAAACGTGCCCTTTACCGCATTCTCTATCCACTGGGCATAAAAACGGCCACTGTCCTCGGGAGCATACCAGGGAGCGCGAAAGCGGCTCTGGGCAAAGGCCTGCGCTGCCATCTGACGCAGCACCGGGATATCCTCTGCCGTTGCGGTTTCGGCGCCAGCCGGGTCGTATTGAGCCACGGCGATAGAGAGATCAACCTCACCCTCTACCAGTTGAAATCCGTGCTGCTGAAGAGCATCCAGCAGGTCGCTACGTCCCGCCGGAATTTTGGCCTGCACACGCTGCCACGCAGCAAAGTCTGCTGCTGCAAGCCCAGGCGCATCATCGCGCAGGCGCACTATTGCTGAAGGCAGGCCGAAGAAGGTACTTTCCCACTGGAGGGACTCAAGCACCCCGTTGAGGTCACTCAACGCCACACGCCTTTCGTATCAACAATATATTGCTGACGTACGGCATCACCTGAGATGGCTTTAAACGCTTTGTGATCCACCAGTAATACCAGCACATCCGCCGTTGCCAGCGCGTCATCTAACGCCGTAAGCATGCAATGGCCCGCCAGTTTTGCCGGAAGCTCATGAATGTTCGGCTCAACTACCAGCGTTTCACCGCTGTGCCATTCGGCGATCATCTCAGCAATTTCCATTGCCGGGCTTTCGCGCAGATCGTCGATGTTTGGTTTGAATGCCAGACCAAAGCAGGCGATTTTCAGCTCATTGGCCCGTTTGCCGCTGTCTGCCAGGCAATCGGCTACCGTGGCTTTAACCTGGTTTAACACCCAGTGTGGTTTGCTGTCGTTCACTTCACGGGCGGTACGGATCAGACGCGCCTGTGCCGGGTTTTGTGCCACGATGAACCACGGGTCGACGGCGATACAGTGCCCGCCCACGCCAGGACCTGGCTGAAGAATGTTCACACGCGGATGGCGATTAGCCAGGCTAATCAGTTCCCAGACATTAATCCCCTGTTCGGCACAAATCAGCGACAGTTCATTAGCAAACGCGATGTTGACGTCGCGGAAGCTGTTTTCCGTCAGCTTGCACATTTCAGCGGTGCGGGAGTTCGTCACCACACATTCGCCTTCGAGGAAAATCTTGTACAAAGCGCTGGCGCGTTCAGAGCAGACCGGTGTCATCCCGCCAATCACGCGGTCGTTTTTAATCAGCTCAACCATCACCTGCCCTGGCAGCACACGCTCCGGGCAGTAGGCGATGTTGATGTCAGCCTGTTCGCCCGCCTGCTGCGGGAAGCTTAAATCCGGGCGGGCTTCTGCCAGCCACTGTGCCATCTGTTCCGTAGCACCTACCGGAGAAGTCGACTCCAGGATCACCAGCGCGCCTTTTTTCAGCACCGGGGCAATGGATTTTGCTGCCGCCTCGACGTAAACCATGTCAGGCTCATGCTCGCCTTTAAAAGGTGTGGGAACGGCAATCAGGAAGGCATCAGCCTCCACCGGCGTGGTGCTGGCTTTCAGGAATCCGCCCTCAACAGCGGCCTTAACCACGCGGTCGAGATCCGGCTCCACGATATGAATTTCGCCACGGTTAATGGTTTCCACCGCGCGGGCGTTGATGTCCACGCCTACAACCTGTTTTTGACGAGAGGCAAAGGCCGCCGCAGTGGGCAGCCCAATGTAGCCAAGACCAATGACAGAGATGGTAGTAAAACTCATAGCGATACCCGATTGTGTTTAAGTGCGTGCAAAATACGACCACAAGCCTGCCCATCGCCATACGGGTTATGGGCCCGGCTCATCGCCTGATACTCTTCATCGTCGTGCAGCAAGCGCGTGACTTGCTCGACGATATGACGGCTGTCCGTGCCCACCAGACGTACCGTGCCGGCTTTTACCGCTTCGGGGCGTTCTGTGGTTTCACGCATCACCAGCACCGGCTTACCAAGCGAAGGCGCTTCTTCCTGAATACCGCCGGAATCCGTCAGGATCAGCCAGGCATGGTTCATCAGCCAGACAAACGGCATGTAATCCTGCGGCTCGATCAGGAACACGTTCTCAACGTGGCCCAGAATACGGTTCACCGGCTCGCTGACGTTAGGATTGAGGTGCACCGGATAAACAATCTGTACGTCTTTGTTTTCTGCGGCGATCTCGGCCAGCGCATGACAAATTTGTTCAAAACCCCGGCCGAAGCTTTCGCGACGGTGGCCGGTGACCAGAATGGTCTTTTTATCGTTGCTCAGGAACGGATAGCGCGCAGTCAGCTCGCTTTGCAGGCTATCATTCGTCAGCACGCGATCGCGTACCCAAATCAGCGCATCAATGACGGTATTTCCGGTGACGAAAATTTTCTTATCCGCGATATTTTCGCGCAGCAAATTCTGACGGGAGTTTTCCGTTGGCGCGAAGTGATACATCGCCAGGTGTCCGGTCAGCGTGCGGTTGGCTTCTTCCGGCCACGGTGAGTAGAGATTACCGGTACGCAGCCCTGCTTCAACATGGCCGACGGGAATACGCTGATAAAACGCAGCCAGACTCGTCGCAACAGTCGTTGTGGTGTCGCCATGCACCAGCACGACATCAGGCTTAAACGACTCCAGAATAGGTTTCAGCCCTTCCAGAATACGGCAGGTAATCTCCGTCAGCCCTTGCCCCGGTTTCATGATATTCAGATCGTAATCCGGGACGATGGAAAAGAGCGTTAACACCTGATCGAGCATCTCCCGGTGCTGGGCAGTGACACACACTCTCGCTTCAAAATCAGGATCCCTGGCCAGCGCATGAACCAGAGGTGCCATCTTAATGGCCTCCGGCCGGGTGCCAAATACGGTTAGTACTTTCACATCGATTCTCTTCGATTAGCCGATGAAGGCAGTTAGCCTTCATCGTAGATGGCCTTCTTAATTTTTGCGGCGACGTGATAACGCCACACCCGCGCCAGTCAGAGCGCCAACAATTCCCCACATAATCATCAGGAACGCGCGACGCGGACTATCGCGTTTTACAGGTTCTTCAGGTGTACGCAAATAACGATAGGTCTGAAAACGTGGGTCCAGAGTCGGACCAACATTCAGGGTGTTCAGCATCGCGCGATTTTGATCGTAGTCGAGGTCAAAATCAGGCCCGACAGCCTGCTGGTTTTCCAGACGCGCCTGCAACATTGGGCGTCCAAGCAGGAACATTTCTGAATCAGGCAGTTCATCAGCCGGAACGTCAGTTTCGCTGCGCGAGATATTGCGTTGTTCCGCAATCTTCAGCGCCTGCTCAATATTGTGTACCCGACGGGCAAAGATAGCTTTTGCCACTTCTTCCTGACGTTTCACCTGCGCTTTCATCTGGATGGTACGCGCGGCCCATGCGCCTTTGAGCTCATCATTCAGATGGCTTGCCGCGCGCTGGCTGGCAAAGGCCACATACTGACGCAGCAAGTTATTGGCATCCGGCGCCGTTTCGGCCACCAGCTTCACGTTGTCGTTCAGGTTGCGCAACGCATCCCCTGGCGTGAACTGGATGTTGTTAATCATGTCGTCCAGCAGCCCGGCATCGACTTTACTGTTGCCGACCATGCGTTGCTTGTAATAATCGGTCTGGGACCAGAAATCACGGCGGGTATCCCAGGACGCCAGTTGCATCACGAATTCTTTATAGGCCTCATCCATCACTGAGGCCTGGTCTGGCGTGGCCAGATTCGCTTTGATATCCAGATTACGCAGGAACTGCTGCTGCGAGTAGAACCCGCCGAGCATGTTGACCGTTGGTCTGTCCGTAATGGCGGTTGCGCTCCACTCCTGTTTTGCAAAGAAGGTATACGCGAGCGCGATTAACGCGAACCCTAACGCAACGCCTGCAATCCACAGTTTGCCCGCCCATAAAACGCGAAACAAGCCACGTATATCCAGCTCATTCTCGGTCATCTCTGATTTAGCTCCCGCCAACGGTTGAGTCATCACGATCCCAGTTCATTTAGTTAAAGTTGGATTATTGCCACTATTTCGACGCATCCTGCGCTTTATACGCTTAATGAAACGCGCGACTTTCCATGCGCGTTTAATGCAGTAGCCATACAGAGAAAACGCTAGCAAGAACAATACCAACATCACCCATTCAGGGATAAAGTGGGCATATTCCGACGCAACACCAATCCCCGCAAGAATAGCAGCCGCCAGGGTTATCAGCACAAATGCCTGACGGGAAGTGAAGCCTGCTCGCATGATCAAATGATGAATATGCTGGCGGTCGGCTGAAAAAGGACTCATCCCTTTTCGCAGACGGCGATACATAATCGCCACCATATCCATCAACGGAATGGCGATTATCCACAGCGCCGTCACCGGGCTAATGGGGTGAACTTTACCCTGCGTGGTTTCCAGTAGAATCCAGATGATGGTGAAGCCAATCAACGTGCTGCCCGCATCGCCCATAAAGACTTTATAGCGACGGCCCAGAACGCCGAGGTTGAGCAAAATATACGGCAGGATGGCGGCAATCATGGCGAAACACCACATGGCGAGGCTGTACTGGCCATCAAACCACAAAATAATGCCGACAGCTGCGAAGGAGACGGAGGAAAGCCCGCCCAGCAGGCCATCAATGCCATCCACCATATTGAAGGCGTTAATCGCCACCCAGACGGCGAATAGCGTCAGGAAATAGCCGAACGGCCCCAGAACCATCTCCCAGGGCCCGAAAATATAGCCGAGACTGCTCAGGTGAAGTTTGGCCGCCACCATCATGGCAATACCGACGGCGGCCTGAACGAAGGCACGGATTTTCACGCTAATGTCATAGCGATCGTCGAGCGCACCCACCACAACCAGAACGGTGGCGCAGATCAGGTAGAGCCTGGCATGAGGAATATAGTAATCAGCAATCGCGAAGGTGAAGCAGATACCGGCAAATACGGAAATACCACCGACCAGCGGGATCATACCTTGATGGCGTTTACGGAAGTTGGGTTTATCCACTAACCCCAGATATTTTGCCACCTTGCGCGCAAGAAACAAAAAGCAGGTGGTAAACAAAAAAATACTGGTTAGCTCAGTAAACGTATCGAGTAGGTTCACAATGGATGTTCTCAACAAATGTCAGTCAAGGAAGTATAACCATGAAGGCGCCGGGCCTGAAGGCATAAAGCAAACCTCTTGCAACTCCATTTGTTTATTATTCAATCTATTAATGTTTTTGCTGTGCGAATAATCCTATTGTCGCACCGACAGGTCAAAATTGGGAGTCCGCGGTAATAGCGTATAGGCCATAAACGAAAAACGCCACGTAAAAACGTGGCGTTTGCTGGCTTTATTTGCGTTACGAGCGCTTCATCATGTCGAAGAAATCGTCGTTTGTTTTGGTCATCGCCAGTTTGTTAATGAGGAATTCCATTGCGTCGATTTCGCCCATTGGGTGAATGATTTTGCGCAGAATCCACATTTTTTGCAGCTCTTCCTGGGTGGTGAGCAGCTCTTCCTTACGCGTACCGGAACGGTTGTAGTCGATAGCAGGGAAGACACGTTTTTCAGCAATCTTACGGGAGAGGTGCAGTTCCATGTTACCTGTACCTTTAAACTCTTCGTAGATAACCTCATCCATCTTGGAACCGGTGTCGATAAGCGCGGTTGCAATGATGGTCAGACTGCCGCCCTCTTCTACGTTACGCGCAGCACCGAAGAAACGCTTCGGACGGTGCAGGGCGTTCGCATCCACACCACCGGTCAACACTTTACCGGAAGCCGGAACCACGGTGTTGTAGGCACGTGCCAGACGGGTGATGGAGTCGAGCAGGATAATAACGTCTTTCTTGTGTTCAACCAGACGTTTGGCCTTCTCGATAACCATTTCAGCAACCTGAACATGGCGAGATGCAGGTTCGTCGAAGGTAGAAGCAACCACTTCACCTTTCACCAGACGCTGCATCTCGGTCACTTCTTCAGGACGTTCGTCGATAAGCAGTACCATCAGCACACAGTCTGGGTGGTTGTAAGCAATGCTCTGCGCGATGTTTTGCAGCAGCATGGTTTTACCCGCTTTTGGCGGTGCCACAATCAGACCACGTTGACCACGACCAATCGGAGAAGCCAGATCCAGAACGCGAGCGGTTAAGTCTTCGGTAGAACCGTTACCACGCTCCATGCGCAGGCGAGAGTTCGCGTGCAGCGGCGTTAAGTTTTCAAACAGGATCTTATTGCGCGAGTTTTCTGGTTTGTCGTAGTTAACTTCGTTAACTTTCAACAGCGCAAAGTAGCGTTCACCCTCTTTAGGAGGACGAATCTTACCTGAAATGGTGTCACCAGTGCGGAGGTTGAAACGGCGGATTTGGCTAGGGGATACGTAGATGTCGTCAGGACCGGCGAGGTAGGAGCTATCTGCTGAACGGAGGAAACCAAATCCGTCCTGCAATATCTCCAGCACACCGTCGCCAAAGATATCTTCGCCACTCTTAGCGTGCTGCTTCAGGATGGCGAAAATGATGTCCTGCTTGCGCATACGAGCCTGGTTTTCCAGCCCCATATTTTCGCCGAGAGTGATCAGCTCAGAAACCGGCGTATTCTTTAATTCGGTAAGATTCATAATGGTGTGGGTTCTTAAACTCGGGGTGATTCTCGAACTTAATGTTGTGAATGGTATGGCAGGGTCATCCATGCCTGTTTAGCGGCCATCACCTCATGTCTGTTCGCTGTCTGGTCACAGGGAAAGAACGCAGAACTGAAACGACAAGACGGATTGAGTGACAAGCCCGGAATTTAGCAACTTCACGCACTGTGGATATCAACAACGGGAAGTTTCGGGTAAAGCAAGATTCAAACAACAAGATATGTTTAAAACGAAGTCATAGCTAACTTAGCACGACTAAAGCCGGGCGTCCAGAGATCCACATCATTTAGGCGCTCTGGACGCTCAACCGAGAAACCTTACGCCAGGTTAGCGTCCAGGAACTCTTTCAGTTGACCTTTGGACAGTGCGCCCACTTTGGTCGCCGCCACTTCACCGCCTTTGAACAGCAGCAGGGTCGGAATGCCACGGATGCCGTATTTTGGCGCGGTGCCCGGGTTCTGGTCGATGTTCAGCTTGGCAACGGTCAGTTTGCCCTGATATTCGTCAGCGATCTCATCCAGAATCGGGGCGATCATTTTGCAAGGACCACACCATTCAGCCCAGAAATCGACGAGGATCAGCCCGTCAGCTTTAAGTACGTCCGTGTCAAAACTGTCGTCAGTCAGGTGAATAATTTTATCGCTCATATATAACTCCACAGGAATAAGCCTGGTGCGTTGGTTTCGCATCAATCAACGACGTGTTGATGTAGCATTAACCAACTAAAGGTTGACTTTATTTCACCGGATACGCTTTCGTAAAGCAATAGTAAGCTGATATTCTACCACACTATGAGCAAAACACATTTAACAGAACAGAAGTTTTCCGACTTCGCCCTGCACCCAAAAGTGATCGAAGCCCTTGAAAATAAAGGGTTTCATAACTGCACGCCCATTCAGGCCCTCGCACTGCCGCTGACGCTGGCAGGCCGCGATGTTGCAGGGCAGGCGCAAACCGGTACTGGCAAAACGATGGCGTTTTTAACGTCAACGTTTCATTATTTACTTTCTCATCCAGCGATTGCTGACCGCAAAGTTAACCAGCCGCGCGCGCTAATTATGGCTCCGACGCGAGAACTGGCGGTACAGATCCATGCAGACGCTGAACCGCTGGCTCAGGCAACGGGCCTGAAGCTCGGCCTGGCCTATGGCGGCGACGGTTACGATAAACAGCTGAAGGTGCTGGAAAGCGGCGTGGATATCCTGATTGGGACCACTGGCCGTCTTATCGACTACGCGAAACAAAACCACATCAACCTCGGCGCGATTCAGGTTGTGGTGCTGGATGAAGCCGACCGTATGTACGATCTGGGCTTCATTAAAGATATCCGCTGGCTGTTCCGTCGGATGCCTGTGGCAAACCAGCGTCTGAACATGCTGTTCTCCGCTACCCTCTCTTATCGCGTTCGTGAACTGGCGTTTGAACAGATGAACAACGCCGAATATGTAGAAGTGGAACCCGAGCAGAAAACAGGTCATCGCATTAAAGAAGAGCTCTTCTATCCATCCAATGAAGAGAAAATGCGCCTGCTGCAAACGCTTATCGAAGAAGAGTGGCCAGATCGCGCCATTATCTTTGCGAACACCAAGCACCGCTGCGAAGACATCTGGGGTCATCTGGCCGCTGATGGACACCGTGTTGGCTTGCTGACGGGCGATGTGGCGCAGAAAAAACGCCTGCGTATTCTTGAAGAATTCACCCGTGGCGACCTGGATATTCTGGTTGCAACCGACGTCGCTGCACGCGGCCTGCATATTCCAGCCGTAACGCACGTCTTCAACTACGACCTGCCGGATGACTGTGAAGATTACGTACACCGTATCGGCCGTACCGGTCGTGCTGGTGCAAGTGGTCATTCCATCAGCCTTGCGTGTGAAGAGTATGCGCTGAATCTTCCAGCCATTGAGACTTACATCGGTCACTCTATTCCGCAGAGCAAATACAATCCGGAAGCGCTGTTAAACGAACTGCCGCCACCGAAGCGCCTTACCCGCGCCCGTACCGGCAATGGTCCGCGTCGTTCCGGCGCACCGCGTAATCGTCGTCGTTCAGGTTAAGAAAATATGCTCAGTTCCACCTCGCTTTATGCGGCAATTGATCTCGGTTCCAATAGTTTTCATATGCTGGTTGTGCGCGAGGTGGCGGGAAGTATACAAACGCTGACGCGTATTAAGCGCAAGGTCCGCCTGGCGGCGGGCCTGAGCAGCGATAATCACCTTTCCCCTGAAGCCATGGAACGTGGCTGGCAATGTTTGCGTCTTTTTGCCGAACGTCTGCAAGATATCCCACATAATCAAATCCGCGTGGTCGCGACAGCCACTCTGCGTCTGGCGGTTAATGCCGTTGATTTCATTGCCAAAGCGCAGGAAATCCTCGGCTGCCCGGTGCAGGTCATCAGTGGTGAAGAAGAAGCGCGATTGATTTATCAGGGCGTTGCGCACACAACCGGTGGCGACGATCGCCGCCTGGTGGTGGATATCGGTGGTGCCAGTACCGAACTCGTTACCGGCACCGGGGCGCAAGCCACTTCGCTGTTCAGCCTGTCGATGGGCTGTGTCACCTGGCTTGAGCGCTATTTTACCGACCGTAATCTTGGCAAAGAGAACTTCGACGAGGCCGAAAATGCCGCGCGCGACGTGCTGCGTCCGGTGATGGATGAATTGCGCTATCACGGCTGGAAAGTCTGCGTTGGCGCGTCGGGAACCGTGCAGGCGTTGCAGGAAATCATGATGGCGCAGGGGATGGACGAGCGGATCACGCTTGCCAAACTCCAGCAGCTGAAACAGCGCGCCATTCAGTGTGGCCGTCTGGAAGAGCTGGAAATTGAAGGCCTGACTCTGGAACGTGCGCTGGTTTTCCCAAGCGGGCTTGCCATTCTGATCGCCATTTTCACCGAACTGAACATCCAGTGCATGACCCTTGCCGGTGGTGCGCTACGTGAAGGTTTGGTTTACGGGATGCTGCATCTGTCGGTTGATCAAGACATTCGCAGCCGCACGCTGCGTAACGTTCAGCGCCGCTTTATGGTTGATACCGATCAGGCGCAGCGCGTTGCGCAACTGGCATCGCTCTTTGCCGATCAAGTCGGCGAGGACTGGTGCCTTGAGCCACTCAGTCGTGACCTTCTGCTGAGCGCGTGTGCGCTGCACGAAGTGGGTTTGAGCATCGATTTCAAACAAGCGCCTGCCCATGCAGCCTATCTGGTACGCAATCTTGATTTGCCGGGTTATACGCCTGCGCAGAAAAAGCTGCTGGCCACCCTGCTGCTGAACCAGACCAGCGCGGTCGATCTCTCTTCTCTGCATCAACAAAATGCCGTACCACCACGGGTTGCCGAGCATCTTTGTCGGTTGCTGCGCCTGGCCATTCTGTTTGCCTGCCGCCGCCGCGACGATCTGTTACCGGCCATCACGCTGGTTGCAGAAAATGAAAAGCTCACGCTGACGCTGCCGGAAAACTGGCTGGATGATCATCCGCTTGGCGCGGAGATGATTGAACAGGAATGCCAGTGGCAGAGTTATGTGCACTGGCAACTGGATATTAAGTAAGACAATGCCGGGCGTCGCTGCGCTTACCCGGCTTGCACTGCTTATCCCTTCTCTTTGGCTTTCGCCAGCATGGCGCGAATGTTCGCCACGTTAGCCTGCCCTTTGTGCATCCGCTCTTCCGGGGTAATCGCTTTACGCTCCTGTTCCCAGATGAGGTCGTCTTGCGGTAATTCCAGCAAGAATCGGCTCGGCTCCGGACGCACCAGCTCGCCATACTGCCGGCGCTCTTTGCACAGCGTAAAGATCAGCTCTTTCTGCGCACGGGTAATGCCCACATAGGCCAGTCGACGTTCTTCATCGACATTATCTTCATCGATACTGCTCTGATGCGGCAGCAGCCCCTCTTCCATGCCAACCAGATAGACATACGGGAACTCTAGCCCTTTAGAAGCGTGCAGCGTCATCAGCTGCACCTGGTCAGCCTCTTCTTCGCTCTCGCCGCGTTCCATCATATCGCGCAGCGTAAAACGCGTGACGACCTGCGTCAGGGTCATTGGCTCGTCAATTTCTGAGCCTTCCAGCATTTCAGTCATCCAGCTAAACAACTGGTTGACGTTTTTCATGCGCATTTCTGCCGCTTTTGGGCTGGCAGAGGTTTCGTACAGCCAGGATTCGTAATCGACGCCGTGGATCAGGTCACGCACGGCCGCCACAGGCTCGCGCTCTGCCAGGCGCTGCACCTCGCCAAGCCAGTGGGTGAAACGGGTTAAGGAATCATATCCGCGCCCGGTCAGCGTGTGACTCAGCCCCATATCGAAGCTGGCGGTAAACAGGCTTTTGTTGCGTGTCATCGCCCATTCACCCAGTTTTTGCAACGTGGCCGGACCGATTTCACGCTTCGGTGTATTGACGATACGCAGGAAAGCGCTGTCATCATCCGGGTTGGTGAGCACACGCAAATATGCCAGAAGATCTTTGATTTCAGGGCGCGAAAAGAACGACGTACCGCCCGAAATTTTGTACGGAATGCGGTTTTGCATCAGCATCTTTTCAAAGACGCGGGACTGGTGGTTACCGCGATACAGGATAGCGTAGTCCTTGTATTCGGTTTTATTGACGAAGTGATGCGCGATCAGTTCGCCGGTCACACGTTCCGCTTCGTGCTCCTCATTATTCGCGCTAAGCACTTTCAGCTCAGTCCCGTAGCCCAGCTCAGAGAACAGGCGCTTTTCAAACACGTGCGGGTTATTGGCAATCAGGATGTTCGCCGCTTTCAGGATGCGCCCGGACGAGCGGTAGTTTTGCTCAAGCTTGATAACCTGGAGTGCCGGAAAATCTTTGCTTAACAACACCAGGTTTTGTGGACGTGCACCGCGCCAGGAGTAGATCGACTGATCGTCATCCCCCACAACGGTGAAACGCGCACGTTGCCCCACCAGCAACTTCACCAGTTCGTACTGGCTGGTGTTGGTGTCCTGATACTCATCTACCAGAAGGTAGCGGATCTTGTTCTGCCAGCGCTCACGCACCTCTTCATTACGCTGAAACAGCAGCGTTGGCAGCAAAATAAGATCGTCGAAATCCAGCACGTTGCACGCTTTCATGTGCGCGTCGTACAGGCTGTAGCAGTGAGCGAAGATCCTGTCCCGTTCACCTTTCGCACTCGCTGCCGCCTGAGCAGGTGTCATCAGATCGTTTTTCCAGTTGGAGATCGTCGAGATCAGCTGTTGCAGCAGAACTTTGTCATCTTCGATCAGCCCTTCGGTCAGCTCTTTAAGCAGCGCCACCTGGTCGGTGTCATCGAAAAGCGAGAAGTTAGACTTCATGCCCAGCGCAGCGTATTCACGTTTGATGATATCCAGCCCCAGGGTATGGAAGGTAGAGATCATCAGCCCGCGCGCCTCTTTGCGCCCCAGCGTCTGGCCAACACGCTCTTTCATCTCGCGTGCTGCTTTGTTGGTAAACGTCACCGCCGCAATGTGGCGCGCCTGATACCCGCATCCGCGGATCAGGTGGGCGATTTTGTTGGTGATCACGCGGGTTTTACCGGAACCAGCCCCTGCCAGCACCAGGCATGGTCCAGTAACGAATTCGACCGCTTGTTGTTGTCCGGGGTTTAAACGCATGGGATATTGCTCAATCTTCGAACGGGGTGTGGATTGTAGCAGAAAGCCGGGCGCAGATTTACCGGCTAATGATAAAGTGAAGAAAACGCGATTAACCCTGAGAACAGAACCATGGTAAAGACCGCAGCAGCCCTGCACATTCTGGTAAAAGAAGAAAAGCTGGCGCAGGAGATCCTCGCCAAACTGGAACGTGGCATTAGCTTTGATCATCTGGCGAAGCGCTACTCTAAATGCCCGTCCGGGCGTAATGGCGGTGATTTAGGTGAATTTAAACAGGGGGCGATGGTGGGGCCATTCGATCAGGCGGTGTTTAGTTGCCCGCTTCTGAAGCCTTTCGGTCCGGTGAAAACCAAATTTGGCTACCATATCATTAAGGTGCTGTATCGCCGCTGACGCGTGCTATATTGCGCCCCAATTTATCTCAACCCATTTAAGGCACGATCATGGCAAAGACAGCAGCAGCACTGCATATTCTGGTGAAAGAAGAGAAACTGGCTCTGGATCTTCTGGAGCAGATTAAGAACGGTGCCGACTTCGGTAAACTGGCGAAGAAGCACTCTATTTGTCCATCAGGCAAACGCGGCGGCGACCTGGGTGAGTTCCGTCAGGGCCAGATGGTTCCGGCGTTTGATAAAGTGGTGTTCTCTTGCCCGGTGCTGGAGCCAACCGGCCCACTGCATACCCAGTTCGGTTACCACGTTATCAAGGTGCTGTACCGCAAATAAAAAAGCCGGGTGGCGGCTGCGCCTTACCCGGCCTACATCTTACGGTTTTGTAGGTCGGGTAAGCAAAGCGCCACCCGACAATCTAATTAACCCGCTACAGCAATACGCTTCATGTCGGTCATATAGCCACGCAGTTTCTGGCCAATTTTCTCGATTTCGTGGCTGCGGATAGCGTCGTTCACGTCGCGCAATTGCGCATTATCTACCGCGCCTTCAGCAATCGCTTTGCCCAGGTCACCCGCTTGCAGGGTGGTCATGAACTCTTTCAGCAGCGGTACACATGCGTAAGAGAACAGGTAGTTACCGTACTCTGCGGTATCAGAGATAACCACGTTCATTTCGTACAGACGCTTACGGGCGATGGTGTTCGCGATCAGCGGCAACTCGTGCAGTGATTCGTAGTAAGCAGACTCTTCGATGATGCCGGAATCCACCATGGTTTCGAACGCCAGCTCAACGCCTGCTTTCACCATGGCAATCATCAGTACGCCTTTATCGAAGTACTCCTGCTCGCTGATTTTGCCGTCAAACTGTGCAGCCGTTTCGAACGCAGTTTTACCGGTCTCTTCACGCCAGGTCAGCAGGTTTTTATCATCATTAGCCCAGTCAGCCATCATGCCGGAAGAGAACTCACCGGAGATGATGTCGTCCATGTGTTTCTGGAACAGCGGAGCCATGATGGTTTTCAGCTGCTCGGACAGCGCAAATGCACGCAGTTTAGCCGGGTTGGACAGACGATCCATCATCAGCGTGATACCACCCTGTTTCAGGGCTTCGGTGATAGTTTCCCAGCCGAACTGAATCAGTTTTTCTGCATATGCCGGGTCAGTACCTTCTTCCACCAGCTTGTCGAAGCACAGCAGAGAGCCGGCCTGCAACATGCCGCACAGAATAGTCTGCTCACCCATCAGGTCAGATTTCACTTCTGCAACGAAGGAAGATTCCAGAACGCCCGCACGATGGCCACCGGTTGCGGCTGCCCATGCTTTCGCAATCGCCATGCCTTCACCTTTTGGATCGTTTTCCGGGTGAACAGCAATCAGGGTTGGTACGCCGAAGCCACGTTTGTACTCTTCACGAACTTCAGTACCAGGGCACTTCGGAGCAACCATCACAACGGTGATGTCTTTACGGATCTGCTCGCCCACTTCAACGATGTTAAAGCCGTGGGAGTAACCCAGCGCTGCGCCGTCTTTCATCAGCGGCTGCACGGAACGCACAACGTCAGAGTGCTGTTTGTCTGGAGTCAGGTTAACAACCAGGTCTGCCTGTGGGATCAGCTCTTCGTAGGTGCCTACTTTGAAGCCGTTTTCGGTCGCTTTACGCCAGGAAGCGCGCTTCTCAGCAATCGCTTCTTTACGCAGTGCGTAAGAGATATCCAGACCGGAGTCGCGCATGTTCAGACCCTGGTTCAGGCCCTGTGCGCCACAGCCGACGATGACCACTTTCTTGCCCTGAAGGTAGCTTGCGCCATCAGCAAATTCATCGCGCGCCATGAAGCGGCATTTGCCCAGCTGTGCCAGCTGCTGGCGCAGATTCAGTGTGTTGAAGTAGTTAGCCATGGTGATACCTCGTGATGTTGTACTGTCTTATTGTTCGGTTCGCATATGCGAGAATGAACTTACTATATGACAGGAAATTTATTGCGGAAATTGATATATTCACAACGTCACGTTGCAATTTCTGCAATGTAAAAAGAGGGAGTGGAATCAGTGGATTTACGCGATCTGAAAATGTTCCTGCATCTGGCGGAAAGCCGTCACTTCGGGCGCAGTGCGCGCGCCATGCACGTCAGCCCTTCCACGCTTTCTCGCCAGATCCAGCGCCTTGAGGAAGACCTCGGCCAGCCGCTTTTTGTGCGTGACAATCGCACCGTGACGCTCACGGAAGCAGGGGAAGAGCTACGCGTCTTTGCCCAGCAAACGCTGTTGCAGTACCAGCAACTACGCCACACCATCGACCAGCAAGGGCCGTCACTGTCCGGCGAACTCCATATTTTTTGTTCCGTGACGGCGGCCTATAGCCACCTGCCGCCGATCCTCGACAGATTCCGCGCAGAGCACCCGTCGGTCGAAATCAAGCTCTCGACCGGTGATGCCGCCGATGCCATGGAAAAAGTGGTGACGGGAGAAGCAGATCTCGCCATTGCCGGGAAACCGGAAATGTTGCCTGGCGCCGTCGCGTTCTCAATGCTGGAAAATCTGGCGGTGGTACTGATTGCCCCTGCGCTGCCCTGCCCGGTGCGAAATCAGGTGTCGGTAGAAAAGCCAGACTGGTCAACGGTGCCGTTTATCATGGCCGATCAGGGCCCAGTGCGCCGCCGCATTGAGCTGTGGTTCCGCCGTCAGAAAATCAGCAACCCGTCGATTTACGCTACAGTAGGTGGCCACGAGGCGATGGTGTCGATGGTGGCGCTGGGTTGCGGCGTGGCGTTGCTGCCGGAAGTGGTGCTGGAAAACAGCCCGGAGCCGGTGCGTAATCGCGTGATGATTCTGGAGCGCAGCGACGAAAAAACACCGTTTGAGCTTGGCGTGTGCGCACAAAAAAAGCGGCTGCATGAGCCGCTTATTGATGCGTTCTGGAACATATTGCCGAACCACTAACCCGCGAGGAAGAACCTGAACGCCGGGTTATGGGTTTCGTCGTGACAGTCGTAACCCAGTTCGTTCAGCCGCGTTTCGAAATCAGGCTCGTGCTCGCCCAGTTCGAATGCCGCCAGCACTCGACCGTAGTCCGTACCGTGGCTGCGGTAGTGGAACAGAGAGATGTTCCAGTGCGTACCCAGCGTATGCAGGAACTTGAGCAACGCCCCTGGTGATTCCGGGAACTCAAAGCTGTACAGACGTTCCTGAAGCGGCTTCGACGGACGCCCGCCCACCATGTAGCGAACGTGCAGCTTCGCCATTTCATCGTCGGAAAGATCCACCACGCTGTAGCCACCTTCGTGCAGCAGGTTGAGGATCTCTTTACGTTCTTCCAGACCGCGACTCAGGCGCACGCCAACAAAAATGCAGGCATCTTTGGCGTTAGCAAAACGGTAGTTAAATTCCGTCACTGAGCGGCCGCCAAGCAGCTGGCAGAACTTCAGGAAACTGCCCTTCTCTTCCGGGATGGTCACCGCCAGCAGGGCTTCGCGCTGTTCACCCAGCTCGCAGCGCTCGGAAACATAGCGCAGACCGTGGAAGTTAACGTTGGCACCGGAAAGCACATGCGCCAGACGTTCGCCGCGAATGTTGTGCTGCGCGACGTATTTTTTCATCCCTGCCAGCGCCAGTGCGCCAGAAGGTTCCGCAACCGCACGAACATCCTCGAACAAGTCTTTCATCGCCGCGCAGATAGCATCGCTATCAACGGTGATGATATCGTCGAGATACTCCTGGCACAGGCGGAAGGTTTCATCGCCAATGCGTTTAACGGCCACGCCTTCGGCAAACAACCCGACGCGCGGCAGGTCCACCGGATGACCCGCATCCAGCGCTGCTTTCAGACAGGCTGAGTCTTCCGCTTCAACGGCAATCACTTTGATTTGCGGCATCAGCTGTTTGATCAGCACCGCCACACCCGCCGCTAACCCGCCACCGCCAACTGGCACAAATACGCGGTCAAGATGGGCATCCTGTTGCAGCAGTTCCAGCGCCAACGTGCCTTGTCCGGCAATTACCATTGGATGATCAAATGGCGGCACCCAGGTGAAACCCTGCTGTTGCGCCAGTTCAATGGCTTTGGCTTTCGCTTCGTCAAAGTTTGCGCCGTGAAGCAGCACTTCGCCGCCAAAACCACGCACCGCATCCACTTTGATATCTGCCGTGGCAACCGGCATCACAATCAGCGCTTTCAGCCCCAGGCGGGCAGAGGAGAACGCCACACCCTGAGCATGGTTGCCCGCAGAGGCCGTGATCACGCCGCGCGCTTTTTGCTCGTCGCTCAACCCAGCCATCATCGCGTAAGCACCGCGCAGTTTAAAGCTGTGTACTGGCTGGCGGTCTTCGCGTTTCACCAGAATTACGTTGTCGAGGCGCGAAGAGAGCTTTTCCATTTTTTGCAGTGGAGTGACCTGCACTGCTTCATAGACCGGCGCACGTAGCACCGCCCTAAGATATTCCGCCCCCTCAGGGGCGGCGGATAAGGGTTGTGATTCGGCCATCATTAGCCCCCAAGTTTCGATTTATCGCGCACCGCGCCTTTATCTGCACTGGTGGCAAGGCTTGCGTAAGCACGCAGAGCGAAGGAGACTTCACGCTGACGGTCTTTCGGTGTCCAGGCTTTGTCGCCGCGAGCTTCTTGTGCTTCACGGCGCGCTGCAATTTCCTGGTCGCTCAGTTTCAGCTGAATACCGCGATTTGGGATATCGATTTCGATCAGGTCGCCATCTTCGATGATGGCGATATTGCCGCCACTCGCCGCTTCAGGGGAAACGTGGCCGATAGACAAGCCGGACGTACCGCCAGAGAAACGACCATCGGTGATCAGCGCACAGGCTTTACCGAGACCCATAGATTTCAGGAACGTGGTTGGGTAGAGCATCTCCTGCATCCCCGGCCCGCCTTTCGGACCTTCGTAGCGGATCACCACCACATCACCTTCCACGACTTTGCCGCTCAGAATCGCGTCCACCGCCTCGTCCTGGCTTTCATACACTTTGGCCGGACCGGTGAATTTCAGGATGCTGTCGTCCACGCCCGCAGTTTTTACGATACAGCCATTTTCAGCGAAGTTACCGTACAGCACGGCCAGACCGCCGTCTTTGCTGTACGCGTGCTCAAGCGATCGGATGCAGCCTTCGGCACGATCGTCATCCAGGGTGTCCCAACGGCAATCCTGCGAGAATGCCTGGGTGGTACGAATACCGGCCGGACCCGCGCGGAACATGTTTTTCACCGCTTCGTCTTTCGTCAGCATTACGTCATATCTGTCCAGCGATTCTGGCAGCGTCAGACCCAGTACGTTTTTCACTTCACGGTTCATCAGCCCGGCGCGATCGAGCTCGCCGAGAATACCGAGCACGCCACCGGCGCGGTGCACGTCTTCCATGTGGTACTTCTGGGTACTCGGCGCGACTTTACACAGCTGCGGCACTTTGCGAGACAGCTTGTCGATATCGCTCATAGTGAAGTCGATTTCAGCTTCCTGTGCGGCCGCCAGCAGGTGCAGAACGGTGTTGGTGGAACCGCCCATGGCGATATCCAGAGTCATGGCGTTCTCGAACGCGGCTTTACTGGCGATGTTGCGCGGCAGCGCGCTGGCATCGTCCTGCTCGTAGTAGCGTTTGGTCAGCTCGACAATGCGTTTACCGGCGTTGAGGAACAGCTGTTTACGATCGGCGTGGGTCGCCAGCAGCGAGCCATTGCCCGGCTGGGACAGGCCCAGCGCTTCGGTCAGGCAGTTCATGGAGTTTGCGGTAAACATGCCAGAACAGGAGCCACAGGTTGGGCACGCGGAGCGTTCAACCTGATCGCTTTGCTCATCAGAGACTTTCGGGTCAGCGCCCTGAATCATCGCATCAACCAGGTCAAGCTTGATGATTTTGTCGGAAAGCTTGGTTTTACCCGCTTCCATTGGGCCACCGGAAACGAAGATCACCGGAATATTCAGACGCAGGGAAGCCATAAGCATCCCCGGGGTGATTTTGTCGCAGTTGGAGATACAGACCATCGCATCGGCACAGTGGGCGTTCACCATATACTCGACCGAGTCGGCGATCAGCTCGCGCGACGGCAGTGAATAAAGCATCCCCCCGTGGCCCATTGCGATACCATCGTCAACAGCAATGGTGTTGAACTCTTTCGCCACACCGCCAGAGGCTTCGATTTGCTCGGCAACCAGTTTACCCAGATCGCGCAGGTGCACGTGGCCCGGTACAAACTGAGTAAAGGAGTTAACCACGGCGATAATTGGCTTGCCGAAATCGGCGTCGGTCATCCCGGTGGCGCGCCAGAGCGCACGGGCCCCCGCCATATTACGACCGTGGGTGGTGGTGGCGGAACGATACTTAGGCATGCTTTATTTACTCCCGTCTGACTATTAAATGGGACGGTGCGCGCCGTCCCATATTTATACTTAGTTGTTAACTTGATCCAACCAGCCGTATTTATCTTCCGTTTCACCGGTGAAGAGGCCAAAGAAAGCCTGCTGAATACGTTTAGTTACCGGGCCACAGCGGCCTTCACCTACCTGAATACCGTCAACACTGCGAACTGGTGTGATCTCAGCGGCGGTACCGGACATGAATACTTCGTCGGCCAGATACAGGGATTCACGAGACAAGACCTGCTCGCGCACTTCGATACCCAGATCTTTTGCCAGTTTGATAATGGCATCACGGGTGATACCCGGCAGCGCGGAAGAAGTGAACGGCGGAGTGAACAGGATACCGTCTTTCACTTCAAACAAGTTTTCGCCTGCGCCTTCAGAGATATAGCCATTCACATCCAGCGCGATCCCTTCCTGATAACCATGACGACGTGCTTCGCTGCCAACCAGCAGAGAGGAAAGGTAGTTACCGCCCGCTTTTGCAGCAGTCGGGATGGTGTTTGGTGCCACGCGGTTCCAGGAAGAAACCATTGCGTCGATCCCCTGTTCCAGTGCTTCAGCACCCAGGTAGGCACCCCACGGGAACGCAGCAATGATCACATCAGTGGTATAGCCTGCTGGCGGGTTAACACCCATGCCCACATCGCCAACAAACACTAACGGACGAATATACGCGCTGGTCAGGTTATTCTTACGAATCACCTCGCGGCAGGCTTCCATCAGTTCATCAACGCTTTGTGAGACAGGAAAACGATAAATTTTGGCTGAGTCATGCAGACGCTGCATGTGTTCGCGATGGCGGAACACCACTGGCCCTTTGTGAGAATCGTAGCAACGGATGCCTTCGAACACGGACGTACCGTAGTGCAGCGCGTGGGACATCACGTGGACTTTCGCGTCCTCCCAACGAACCATCTCACCATTGAACCAAATGTAATCAGCTTTTTTCGTCGTCATTTTTTTTCTTCCTGTCACGCTTAAGCGCGGATTTGTTGTGATGTGGTTGTGCTCTGGCAGATGGCAACATGGGCAACGTCTACCAGCTTTGTTAACTGACTAAACAGTAAGTCGACCGACCGCGCGCTGGCAACGGTTAATTCGATACTGATGTTCCGTGCGTCTGTGGCCGTCTCCATATTCATAGAGCAAATTTGAAAACCACGATGACGGACTACACGCAAAACACGTTCTAAGGTTTCTGGGTTGAAGCGAGCCTGCACGGCGACCTGATGTTGCATCATGATAATTTCTCCAGCATTTGTGAATTACTGGCACCTGGTGGTACCAACGGCCAGACATTCTCAAGCTCGTCGATTGAGACATGAAGCAGGTAAGGCCCTTCGCTTGACAGCATAGTGTCGAGTGCCGCTTCAACCTGGTCTTTACGGGTGATGTGCTGGCCTGGGATACCAAAGGCACTGGCCAGCATGAGGAAATCGGGGTTATCGGTCAGCGTCGTTTCGCTGTAACGCTCCTGGAAGAACAACTGTTGCCACTGGCGAACCATGCCTAAGCGCTGGTTATCGAGCAATACGATTTTCAGCGGTAACTGCTTACGCTTAACGGTGCCCAGCTCCTGAACATTCATCATGAAAGAGCCGTCACCGGAGATACAGATGACGGTATCGTGCGGACGGGCAACCTGTGCGCCTACCGCCGCAGGCAGGCCAAAGCCCATCGTGCCTAACCCGCTAGAAGTGATGAAGTTTTCCGGGCGAGTGTAGGTCATGTGCTGCGCAGACCACATCTGATGCTGGCCGACGTCGGTGGTGACCACGCTGTCTGCCGGTTTACGATCGGACAACTGTTTCAGCAACAGCGGCGCGTAGATGGCGTCACCCGGATGGTCGTAACGCCAGGCGTGCTCAACACGCATATCTGCCGTGTGTTGACGCCATTCATTGATGTTCAGCGGCTGCTGTAATGCAGGCAACAACGCATTGAGATCGCCCTGAAGGGCCACGTGCACCTGACGCAGCTTATTCATTTCCGCAGGGTCGATATCCATGTGGATCACTTTCGCATTCGGCGCGAAGGTATTCAGTTTGCCGGTTACGCGGTCATCAAAACGGGCGCCTACGGCAATCAGCAAGTCGCATTCCTGAACCGCCAGGTTGGCGGCTTTGGTGCCGTGCATACCCAACATCCCCAGATAGAATGGGTAATCTGCCTCTACCGCACCCAGGCCTTTCAGCGTGCAGGTGGCTGGCATTTGGGTGGCGGCGATAAAGCTTCGCAAGGCAGGTACGGCCTGCGCCATGCCCACACCACCACCGACATACAGTATCGGCTTTTGCGCTTCCGCTATCATCTGACGCGCCGCGTCCACTTCGGAATGTGGGAAAGCATCGTCGTTTTCCACGGTGGAGAAATGCGGCTCCAGCTCACCCAGGGCAACCTGGATATCTTTTGGGATATCAACCAGAACCGGGCCTGGGCGGCCAGAGTTGGCAACATAAAACGCATCCGCCATTACGCGCGGCAGCTCTTCCAGAGACTGAACGAGGAAACTGTGCTTTGTGCAGGCCAGTGACAGGCCCAGTACGTCCACTTCCTGGAAAGCATCGGTACCAATGAACGGGGAGGCCACCTGCCCGGTGATGGCGACAACAGGAACGGAATCCAGCAGTGCGTCGGCCAGGCCTGTGATCAGGTTGGTTGCCCCCGGGCCTGATGTTGCCATGCAGACGCCAGTTTTACCCGTAGCACGCGCATAGCCAATGGCCGCCATTGCAGCACCCTGCTCGTGTCGGCACAACAGGTGTTCCACGCCGCCGTCATACAATGCATCGTAAATCGGCATAATTGCGCCCCCCGGATAACCGAAGACTGTTTCGACTCCCTGTGCGCGCAACGCATGTACTACCCACTGTGCACCATTCATAGTTAGTTCCCCGTCATAAATCGGGAGAAACAGAATTTTGTGCTAATAGTCATTCTCTGCTCCTCGTTTAAGTTTTTTAGTCATAAAAAAACCCCCGGACCTTTCGGTGCGGGGGTCTTAGTTCGTTAAGGCTTGATTTCTATGCCTTTCCTCGTCCAAGTGCAGCCCCGCACGGTGGGATAATAATCACCACCACGCTAATCACGACCAGGCTAATCACTCGTAGAAGGGCTGTCATTTTCAGTTCTTTTTGCATCTTGTTCGAAGGAATACCTAAAGAGTTATCACAGATTCCGAATTAAACACAAGATTTATTTATGACGCATTTGTTTAGCACGCGAATGATTTTCCTAAAAATCTTTGTTTTATATGAGGAAAATAGAAAATGAATTTTTTTCATTTTTTTTCGTTTACATCAGCGGTCAAACGGGGGGGTTATCCCTCTTTGCGGCGCCGATTCCATCCTGATGCAATAATTACACTTTGCAGCTAAAAGTGATGAATGCGTATCGTAAAGTCGCAAACATGCGGTCAAAAGCAAGAATAAAAACTGGCATAGTTGCCCGACAAGGAGGGTTTATATGTCACTGTCGGTTGTTTATACACGAGCCGCTATTGGTGTGAAGGCACCACTGATTTCTGTTGAAGTACATCTGAGTAATGGCCTGCCAGGGCTTACTCTCGTTGGTCTACCCGAAACCACAGTAAAAGAGGCCAGGGATCGGGTACGTAGCGCTATCATCAATAGCGGTTATACCTTCCCTGCCAGGAAAATCACCATCAACCTGGCACCTGCTGACCTTCCAAAAGAGGGAGGACGATATGATTTACCCATCGCTATTGCGCTTCTCGCCGCTTCTGAGCAGCTGAATACCACCAGGCTAAGTTCGTATGAGTTCATCGGAGAACTCGCTCTTACAGGCTCATTAAGAGGCGTTCCTGGCGCAATTTCAGGTGCCCTGGAAGCTATAAGCGCAGGCCGACAAATCATTGTGGCCAATGAAAATTCTCCTGAAGTGAGCCTGATTGCAGAAAAAGGGTGTCTGATAGCTGGCCATCTACAGGAGGTTTGTGCGTACCTGGAGGGGCGGCATGAGCTTGCCGAACCACGGGAGGCCGAAGATATCCAGCCGGATAACCGGGACGATCTCAGCGACATTATTGGCCAGGAACAGGGAAAGCGAGCCCTGGAGATTACCGCCGCAGGTGGGCATAACCTCTTATTGATTGGCCCACCAGGAACAGGCAAAACAATGCTGGCAAGCCGCCTGAATGGCTTACTGCCGCCATTAAACAATCGCGAGGCACTTGAAAGCGCCGCCATATTTAGCCTCGTTAGCTCAACATCACTGCAAAAGCAGTGGCGGCAACGACCCTTTCGCTCACCGCACCACAGTGCTTCTTTGACAGCAATGGTGGGTGGGGGCTCTATCCCGGGGCCTGGCGAAATCTCGCTGGCGCACAATGGCATCCTGTTTCTTGATGAATTACCTGAATTTGAACGGCGGGTTCTGGACGCCTTGCGTGAACCAATTGAGTCGGGACAGATTCACATCTCCCGGACGCGCGCCAAAATCAGTTACCCTGCGCGGTTCCAGCTGGTCGCTGCGATGAACCCCAGCCCAACAGGGCACTACCAGGGGAACCATAACCGGTGTACGCCTGAGCAGACGCTCCGCTATCTTGGAAAACTATCAGGTCCTTTCCTCGACCGGTTCGACTTATCTCTGGAGATCCCTCTTCCACCTCCCGGGCTACTCAGCAAGAACAACGGACAGGGAACAACTTCAGCGGAAGTGCGCGAAAGAGTCATCACTGCCCAGCAGAAGCAATATGCCCGTCAGTGCAAACTCAATGCCTATCTTGATAATGCGGAAATTCGGCAATTCTGCCATCTGTCGTCGGAGGATGCGCTTTGGCTTGAGGACACCCTGGTACGGTTTGGGCTTTCGATTCGTGCCTGGCAGCGCTTATTGAAAGTCGCCAGGACGATCGCTGATGTTGAAGGGTGTACTGAAATCCAGAGGCAGCATCTGCAAGAAGCATTGAGTTATCGTGCAATAGACCGTTTGCTACTGCATCTGCAAAAAATGCTGGCGTAAAAAAAGGGGCCATAGCCCCTTTTCTTGTCACATTAGTCGTCAGACTCGGTGTAATCTTCAGCACCTTCCATCTGAGGCTTACCGCCAGACAGTGTGTGGAAACGCTTAGGACGCTTGATACGCGCCATATACTTCACCCATACACGTTCTACTTCTGATACCGGCTCACGCTCGCCACGGCAAACGGCAACAAACTGTTTTTCGTCTTCCGTTTCTGGTTCACGTTTCCCCAGATCCAACTCGTTAAAGGCATAACCATGGCGCTCAAGCAGTTGTGCCTCTTTAATGGTGAAGTCACCATGGCGAGAGAACCCGCGCGGATAATTTTTATTGTCGAAAAAACGATTCGTCGTCGTAAAGCTTTCCGCCATCCTACACGCTCCTAATTCTTTGGCCGAGCTATTTATGGCGCGGAGTATTAGTTACGCTTGACAGAGTGTAAAACAAAACATTTAAATCATAACGACAAATAATTTTGCGGAGAAAGATGTGGATACGGAATTGCTAAAAACTTTCCTCGAAGTGAGCAGAACGCGTCACTTTGGGCGAGCAGCGGAAGCCCTTTACCTGACGCAGTCAGCGGTCAGTTTTCGTATTCGCCAGTTGGAGAATCAGCTGGGTGTGAATCTTTTTACGCGCCATCGCAACAATATCCGTTTGACGCCAGCCGGTGAAAAACTATTGCCCTATGCAGAAACGCTGATGAATACCTGGCAAGCAGCACGCAAGGAGGTTGCGCATACATCACGGCATAACGAATTCTCTATTGGGGCCAGCGCATCGCTATGGGAATGTATGCTCAGTCAATGGCTTACACAGCTATACCGTTCACATAACCACCTACAGTTTGAAGCAAGAATTGCGCAACGTCAGTCGCTGGTTAAGCAATTGCATGAACGGCAACTGGATCTCCTGATCACGACAGAAGCCCCCAAAATGGACGAATTTAGCAGCCAGATTATTGGGCAATTTAGCCTTGCACTGTATGCTTCTGAACCCTCAATGATGAAGGCTGATCTTAACTATTTACGCCTGGAATGGGGGCCGGATTTTCAACAACATGAGGCTGGATTGATCGCAAGTGATGACGTACCTCAGCTCACCACAAGCTCGGCTGAGATCGCCTGTCAGCATCTTTCTTTACTGAAAGGTTGCACCTGGTTACCCACGCGTTGGGCGAACAATAAGCCTGAATTGCATACTGTGGCGGATTCCACAACGCTCTCAAGACCGCTCTATGCCATCTGGTTGCAGAACAGTGACAAACAATCTCAGATAAAAGATCTGTTAAAAATCAACATAATGGAATGATGCATATTACCTGCATGGATGCAGGTAGCATTTTCAAAGACGTGGTTTTAGCCTTTTTAAGGCAAAAAAAAATCCTTTGCCTAAGCAAAGGATTATATATGGCAGGGGCGGAGAGACTCGAACTCGCGACACCCGGTTTTGGAGACCGGTGCTCTACCAACTGAGCTACGCCCCTAAATTTTCTTACCATTAAGCCTGCTAAGATATAGCAGGCTTAATGTCTT
>NZ_JBSICG010000025.1:0-84318 GCF_056156645.1 Enterobacter sp. Li2LvB3
CGTGGGAGAGGGTTAGGGTGAGGGCATCAACGCGTATGATGCCCCTTGCATTAAGCCTCGATCACTTCATACGAATGCGTGATTTTTACCGCTTTCTCCAGCATTAACGCCACGGAGCAGTATTTCTCCGCAGAAAGGTCCACCGCGCGTGATACCGCAGCGTCTTTCAGCTCTTTGCCGGTCACAATAAAATGCAAATTGATGTGCGTAAACAGGCGTGGCGCTTCTTCACGGCGTTCAGAAGTGAGTTTTACTTCGCAATCCGTCACGTCATGACGACCTTTTTGCAAAATCGACACCACGTCAATTGCGCTGCAACCACCCGCCGCCATCAGCACCATCTCCATTGGGCTTGGTGCTTTATCGCCGGAGTTCCCATCCATTAAAATCTGGTGTCCGGAAGCGGATTCGCCCAGGAACGTTAAACCTTCAACCCATTTCACACGCGCTTGCATATTCATTAACTCCAACGTTGCATTTTTGGTGACAGATTACGCGTACGTTACATTTCTCGCAACGGAAGGCGACCTGCATCATGCTGAAGCGAGACACCAGGAGACACGCGACAAAAGCTATGCTAAAACACTCTGGATGCTACAGTAATACATTGACGTTACACATGTATGCAGAGGACATCAAACTTTACTGGCTGCGACTATTACGACAGCCGACTTCCCAGGGTATGGGTAAGAATTCGATTGCAACCCCAGAGTCTGGATGCATCTTATGACTCTGGTGACAGCTTATAACAGAGGATAACAGCGCATGGTGCTTGGCAAACCGCAAACAGACCCGACTCTCGAATGGTTCTTGTCTCATTGCCACATTCATAAGTACCCATCGAAGAGCACGCTGATTCACCAGGGTGAAAAAGCGGAAACGTTGTATTACATCGTCAAAGGCTCGGTGGCAGTGCTGATCAAAGATGAGGAAGGGAAAGAAATGATCCTTTCTTATCTGAACCAGGGCGATTTCATCGGTGAACTGGGCCTGTTTGAAGAAGGCCAGGAACGTAGCGCCTGGGTTCGTGCAAAAACCGCGTGTGAAGTGGCCGAAATCTCCTACAAGAAATTCCGTCAGCTGATTCAGGTTAACCCTGACATCCTGATGCGTCTTTCTTCGCAGATGGCTCGCCGCCTGCAAGTCACGTCTGAGAAAGTGGGTAACCTCGCCTTCCTGGACGTAACGGGCCGTATCGCTCAGACTCTGCTGAACCTGGCGAAACAACCAGACGCGATGACCCACCCGGACGGAATGCAAATTAAAATTACCCGTCAGGAAATTGGTCAGATCGTGGGTTGCTCCCGTGAAACAGTGGGCCGTATTCTGAAAATGCTCGAAGACCAGAACCTGATCTCCGCCCACGGTAAAACCATCGTGGTTTACGGAACACGTTAATTCCGGTCAAACGGCGTGCCATCGCAAGGTGTCACGCCGTTTTTGTCTCTACTCCCCATGTGGCGCAGGCTAATTTATCACCCGGAAGTTAACTACGCACTGCGACAAACGCTGGTGTTGTGCCTTCCTGTGGCCGTGGGTTTGCTGCTGGGCCATCTGCAACAGGGTCTGTTGTTCTCCCTGGTTCCTGCCTGCTGCAACATTGCAGGTCTGGACACACCGCATAAACGTTTCTTCAAGCGCCTGATTATTGGCGGCTGTCTGTTTGCAGGCTGTAGCCTCGCTGTACAACTGCTGCTTGCCCGTGATATTCCGCTTCCCCTGATCCTGACCGTACTGGCCATGACGCTTGGCGTGACCGCTGAAATCAGCGCGCTACATGCCCGGTTGCTGCCCGCGTCGTTGATTGCCGCCATCTTCACGCTGAGCCTCGCCGGGAATATGCCGGTGTGGGAGCCGCTACTCATCTACGCGCTGGGAACCCTGTGGTACGGCGTGTTCAACTGGATCTGGTTCCGCCTGTGGCGCGAACAACCGCTGCGCGAATCGCTCAGCCTGCTCTACGTGCAGCTTGCCGACTACTGCGAAGCCAAGTACACCCTGCTCACTCAGCATACGGATCCGGAAAAATCGCTGCCGCCTCTGCTGGCGCGCCAGCAAAAAGTCGTCGATCTGATTAGCCAGTGTTATCAGCAGTTGCACATGCTCGCCGCCAATAAAAATCATGACTATAAGCGACTGCTGCGTATCTTCCAGGTCGGTCTGGATTTACAGGAGCATATCTCTGTGAGCCTGCATCATCCGCAGGAGGTGCAAAAGCTGGTCGAACGTAGCCACGCCGAGGCGGTGATCCGCTGGAACGCCCAAACCGTGGCAGCGCGCCTGCGCATTCTCGCTGACGATATCCTGTATCACCGCTATCCCACGCGTTTTAACATGGACAAACAGCTGGGGGCGCTGGAGAAAATTGCCCATCAACACGCGGAAAACCCGGTGGGCCAATTTGCGGCGTGGCACTTCAGCCGCATCGCCCGTGTCCTGCGGACTCAGCGGCCACTTTACCCCCGTGACCTGATGGCCGATAAACAAAAGCGTCTGCCGCTGCTGCCAGCCCTGAAAAGCTATCTGTCACTGAAATCTGCCGCGCTGCGTAATGCCGCGCGTATCAGCGTGATGCTTAGCACCGCCAGTCTGATGGGCGTAGCGCTGCACTTACCGAAACCGTACTGGATCTTAATGACCGTGCTGTTTGTTACGCAGAACGGTTACGGTGCTACGCGGGTGCGCATTCTGCACCGGGCAGGTGGCACAATCGCGGGGCTTATCATTGCCGGGGTGACGCTGCACTTCCACGTACCGGAAGGCTATACGCTGCTGGGGATGCTGGCTGTCACCATGGTGAGCTACCTGATTATTCGCAAGAACTATGGCTGGGCGATGGTGGGCTTTACGGTCACTGCGGTATACACCCTGCAACTGCTCACGCTCAATGGCGAACAGTTTATTCTCGCCCGCCTGGTCGACACCCTGATTGGCTGCCTGATTGCCTTTGGCGGCCTGGTCTGGCTCTGGCCCCAGTGGCAAAGCGGGTTGTTGCGCCAGAACGCCCATGATGCGCTGGAAGCAGATCAACAGGCGATACGCCTGATCCTGAGCGATGATCCACAGCCTTCGCCGCTGGCGTATCAGCGCATGAAGGTTAACCAGGCACATAACGCCCTGTTTAACTCACTGAACCAGGCGATGCAGGAGCCGGGCTTTAATTCCCACTATCTTGCAGACATGAAACTGTGGGTGACGCACAGCCAGTTTATCGTCGAGCACATTAACGCCATGACCACGCTTGCACGCGAGCACACGATGCTGACGCCCGATCTGGCGCAGCGCTATTTGCAGTCCTGTGAGATTGCCTTGCAGCGATGTCAGCAGCGCCTGGAGTACGACGCGCCGGGAGAAGCAGGAGATTCGAATATTCTTGAAGCACCGGAAACACTGACGCTTGGCCCAATGAGCACCCTGGAGCAGCATTTGCAGCGCATCCTGGGGCATCTGAACACCATGCACACCATTTCGTCGGTGGCATGGCGTCAGCGTCCGCATCACGGGATTTGGTTAACGCGGGTATTAAAGCGCACGCCGTACTAATTTTGCCGGCCAGTTTATCCGCGTACGATCTTCGCCACCGCGGCAGCAAAACGGTTTAAGCCGTCTTCTATGTCTTTGTCTTCAATCACCAGCGACGGCGCGAAACGCATCACGTCCGGCCCGGCATTCAGCACCATCACCCCTTCATGAGCTGCGGCGTGCAGGAAATCGCGTGCGCGACCTTTGTACTGTGGCTTCAGCTCAGCGCCAATTAACAGCCCCATACCACGGATCTCGCTGAACACGTTGTACTGCTCATCAATCTGCTGAAGGTGTTTCACGAACAGCTCGCGCTTCGCATTAACGCCGTTCAGCACCTCTGCCGTGTTGATGATATCGAACGCCGCACCAGCAATGGCGCAGGCCAGCGGGTTGCCGCCGTAGGTCGAACCGTGAGAACCCACGTGGAACGCGGAAGCGATATCCTGCGTGGTGAGCACCGCACTTACCGGGAAACCGCCGCCGAGCGCTTTGGCGCTGGTCAGGATATCTGGCGTCACGCCGTAGTGCATATAGGCAAAGAGATCGCCGGTACGCCCCATGCCGCTCTGCACTTCATCAAACACCAGCAGCGCCTGGTGCGCATCGCACAGTTCACGCAGGCCTTGCAGGAACTCAGGCGTTGCCGCCATTACGCCGCCTTCGCCCTGAATCGGCTCGACCACTACCGCGCAGGTATGGTCGTCCATCACCGCTTTTACCGCATGAAGGTCGTTAAACGGCACGTGGATGATATCGGCCGGTTTCGGGCCAAAGCCATCGGAATACTTTGGCTGCCCGCCAACGGACACGGTAAACAGCGAACGGCCGTGGAAGGCGTTATGGAAGGCAATGATTTTGGTTTTATACGGGCTATGACGGGTTGAAGCATAGTAGCGTGCCAGCTTAAAGGCCGTTTCGTTGGCTTCAGTACCGGAGTTCATGAACAGCACACGTTCAGCAAAGGTCGCGTCGATGATTTTACGTCCCAGGCGCAGCGCGGGTTCGTTGGTAAAGACGTTACTGGTGTGCCACAGGGTTTCGCCCTGGGTTTTTAACGCGTCTACCAGAGCAGGATGACAATGACCCAGCGCCGTCACCGCAATCCCCCCCGCGAAATCAACGTACTCTTTACCCTGCTGATCCCAGACGCGGCTGCCCTTCCCTTTAACCGGGATAAACTCAGCCGGTGCATAAATCGGCAGGATCACTTCATCGAATGTCGCGCGGGTAATTGCTGATTGTTCAGTTGCCATGTCATGCCCATCCATTTTATGTCACATTGATTGTGAAAATATAATCACAAAATATGCATAAAAAATCACAATAAGGCAATAAAAATTCAGCGATTGAGGAAATTCGCCAGCAGCTGATGTCCCTGCTCGCTCAGGATGCTTTCAGGATGGAACTGCACCCCTTCGAGATCCCATTCCTTATGACGAATGCCCATAATTTCGTTGGTGTCGCTCCAGGCGGTGACGTCAAAGCACGCTGGCAGCGTAGGGGGATCAATCACCAGGGAGTGATAGCGCGTAACGGTTAACGGATTATTTAATCCGCTGAACACGCCTGCGCCATTGTGGGTAACGGGGGAGGTTTTGCCATGCATCACTTTCGCCGCACGCACAATGGTTGCGCCAAACACCTGAGCAATAGCCTGATGGCCAAGACAGACACCCAGAATAGGCAGCTTACCGGCAAACTGTTTTATAACGTCCAGAGAGATACCGGATTCCGACGGCGTACACGGCCCCGGTGAGATAACGATTTTCTGCGGAGCAAGCGTCTCAATATCGGCAAGGGTGATGTCGTCATTGCGGCGGACAACCACCTCCGCGCCCAGTTCGCAGAAATACTGGTACAGATTCCAGGTAAAGGAATCGTAGTTATCTATCAGCAGGATCATGGCGGCTCCACAGCAAAAAGGCGCCCTATTCTACTCAGTTTCGCGCGCTTCGCTCACCACTTTACTAAAGATGGCAGTCAACGCGCTTAAATCGCCCATCGCACCACTCTGGTTTGCCGCCGCCCAGGCCTGCGAGTCGATATTTTGCCAGCTCAGCTGATAGCCTGCGTGGAGCGCGAGCTGCTCAAAGAAGACCCGCTGGGCAATGCCGTTACCGATGCGAAACGGATGCAGCACGTTAATTTCGCAGTAGTAGTGGCTCAGACGGGCAACAAACTCGCTTTTCTCAAGACCGGCCAGATAGCCCTCTTCTTCGAGATCCTGCATCAGGCTGTTGCCCTCTTTTTCGATGTAGGCGAAATGACAAAAACGGGTATCGCCCTGATAAATATCCACTTCGCGAATATCACCAGCCCAGTCGAAAATGTCCTGATACAGATGACGGTGGATAGCACACAGATGCGGTAACCCGCGCGCGGGCGGCCCTAAACCGAGCGTGGCCGCACGCAGAGCGGTGAGTTCATAAGAAGCATGGGCAAGCCGGTCTGCCTGATGGATGTTCAGCAGATTACGCATCACATTCAGACCAGGATAGAGGTAGGGATCGCGGTCGTCGCCGTATTTATCGCTCATAGTGCCTCCTCAGTTCTTCAAGGCGGCGCTGTGCATCCAGGGCATTAAGCGTGACGAGTGGGCTGTCGACACCCTCCAGGCGGCGGCTGGCCTGGAAATTCGCATTTCGCTGCTGCTCCCAAAGTCGGGATTTTTGCTTGTCGGTGAGTTTTTTCACTTAACGCCTCCCTGAATGTGTCCGCTTGCCACAAGTATAAGCAGCAAAACGCGCTTTCGCAGGGAGGGTCAGCAACGCGGGCAAAGAATGCCCGCGCAAGGAAGATTACGGCAGAACTTTTGCAGAAAGGATCACAACCGGTTTGGACGGCACATTCTGATATGGGCCGACATCGTGGGTTGGCACCTGAGAAATTTTGTCCGCCACATCCATCCCTTTCACAATTTTACCAAATACCGCATACCCGAAATCACGCTGACCGTGGTCGAGGAAGGCGTTATCCGCAACGTTGAGGAAGAACTGGCTGGTTGCGCTGTCTTTATCTGCAGTACGGGCCATAGAGATGGTGCCACGGGTATTCAGCAGGCCATTGTCCGCTTCGTTTTTGATTGGCGGGTTAGGCTGCTTTTGCTGCATCTGCTCTGTAAAACCGCCGCCCTGCACCATAAAGCCCGGGATCACGCGGTGAAAAGTGGTGTTGTTATAGAAACCGCTGTTCACGTAGTCGAGGAAGTTTTTCACAGAAACAGGTGCTTTCTGGCTATTCAGTTCCAGCTCAATATTTCCGGCAGAGGTTGTCAGCAGAACGTGAGGGTCACCTTTTGCTGCCAGTGCAGCAGGGGTAACGGCAGAAAGAGCAAACACAGCTACAACAGCCGCCAGCGTTGATTTGAGCATGAGAATTCCTTAACAAAGCGCAGTAAAGAGAGCGAGTGGCTTGATTCTAAAGAGCAGTATGAACGGAGGCCAGCCTTTTACCTAATTTTACGAAATTGAAACAGTTGTTACTGCGCAAACGATTGGTTATAGCGCCAATTAACGTGATCGCGATCACACTAAAGCCTGCAACTTGGATCAAAAGTTTCCTAAAAGATTTAAATAGATCACTTTCGCGACTAAAATCTGCCCGCTCAAACGCAGTCAATGCGTTTTACTTTACTTTGAACAGGCCAGACATGACTAACAGCAATCGCATCAAGCTCACATGGATCAGCTTCTTCTCCTACGCCCTGACCGGCGCGTTGGTGATCGTCACCGGGATGGTGATGGGGAACATCGCAGACTACTTCCAGCTGCCCGTTTCCAGCATGAGTAACACCTTCACCTTCCTGAACGCAGGTATTTTGATCTCTATCTTCCTGAATGCCTGGCTGATGGAAATCGTCCCGCTGAAAACGCAGTTGCGTTTTGGTTTTGTGCTGATGGTCGCCGCCGTGGCGGGCCTGATGCTGAGCCACAGCATCGCCCTGTTCTCTGCGGCCATGTTTGTACTTGGCCTGGTGAGCGGTATTACGATGTCTATCGGTACGTTCCTGATTACTCACATGTATGAAGGCCGTCAGCGCGGCGCACGCCTGCTGTTTACCGACTCCTTCTTCAGTATGGCAGGCATGATCTTCCCAATGGTGGCCGCCGTTCTGCTGGCGCGCAGCATTGAGTGGTACTGGGTTTATGCCTGTATTGGCCTGGTCTACGTGGCCATCTTTATTCTGACCTTCGGCTGTGAATTCCCGGCGCTGGGTAAAAAAGCGCAAACCGTGGCAGAGCCTGTCGCGAAAGAGAAATGGGGGATCGGCGTGCTGTTCCTCTCCATCGCCGCACTGTGCTACATCCTGGGCCAGCTGGGCTTTATCTCCTGGGTGCCGGAATACGCTAAAGGTCTGGGCATGAGCCTGAACGACGCGGGCAAACTGGTGAGCGATTTCTGGATGTCTTACATGTTTGGCATGTGGGCGTTTAGCTTCATCCTGCGCTTCTTCGACCTGCAACGCATTCTGACCGTACTGGCAGGTATGGCGACCGTCCTGATGTATCTGTTCATCAACGGTTCACCGGAACATTTACCGTGGTTCATTCTGACCCTGGGCTTCTTCTCCAGCGCGATTTACACCTCGATCATCACCCTGGGCTCACTGCAAACTAAAGTGGCGTCCCCGAAACTAGTGAACTTCGTTCTGACCTGCGGCACCATCGGCACCATGCTGACCTTTGTGGTAACAGGTCCGATTGTGGCTCACAGCGGCCCACTGGCTGCACTGCATACGGCTAACGTTCTGTATGCCGTGGTGTTCATCATGTGCTTTATCCTGGGCTTCGTGACCCGCCACCGCCAGCATAACGTGGCGGCAGCGTCTCACTAATCGCCTTGCCCCTTTGTGTTATGCAGAGGGGCTGTTTCTGGCAAAACTCACCTCTTCCCCACCGTTGTCCATCTGGATCCACGTCTGCGCCAGTTGCGTGGTGGCAATAATCCGCCCCTGACGAATCGACCAGCGTACCGGCACCTGGCAGCGTACCGCTTCAAATCCGCTCTCTGCTGGCAGAATGATCAGGTTTGCCGGGTTCCCCTTTGCAATGCCGTAATCGCTCAAACCAAAGGTTCGGGCGCTGTTGTGGGTAATCAGGTTCAGCCCGCTGTCAATCTGCGGATACCCCATCATCTGACACACATGCAGCCCCATATGCAGCACCTGCAACATATTACCGGTGCCGAGCGGGTACCACGGGTCAAAGACATCATCATGGCCAAAGCAGACGTTGATGCCCGCCTCCTGAAGCTCCTTCACGCGCGTGATCCCCCGGCGTTTAGGGTAATCGTCAAAACGCCCCTGAAGATGGATATTCACCAGCGGGTTGGCGACGAAGTTAATCCCCGACATCTTCAACAGGCGGAACAGCCGCGAGGTATATGCGCCGTTATAGGAGTGCATGGCTGTAGTGTGGCTGGCGGTTACACGCGCGCCAATACCGGCCTCATACGCCAGAGTCGCAACCGTCTCAACAAACCGTGACTGCTCGTCGTCGATTTCATCGCAGTGGATATCCAGCAGACGGTCATATTTCTTCGCCAGTTCGAAGGCAATATGCAGCGACTGCACGCCGTATTCGCGGGTAAATTCGAAGTGCGGGATCGCGCCCACCACATCGGCGCCCAGCTTTAAGGCTTCTTCCAGCAGTGCCGCGCCGTTCGGGTAAGACAGGATCCCCTCCTGCGGGAAGGCCACGATTTGCAGCGTTATCCACGGAGCGACCTCCTTTTTGACTTCCAGCATGGCTTTCAGCGCCGTGAGCGTTGGGTCGGACACATCCACATGCGTGCGGACAAACTGAATACCGTTGGCGATTTGCCATTTCAGCGTTTTCCAGGCCCGCGCTTTCACATCTTCGTGGCTGAGCAGCGCCTTGCGCTCCGCCCAGCGCTCGATACCTTCAAACAACGTGCCGGACTGGTTCCAGTTCGGCTCACCTGCCGTCTGAGTGGTATCCAGGTGAATATGCGGCTCAATAAACGGCGGGATAGCGAGCCCTCCACGGCCGTTTAAGATCTCGTAGCTTTCACTGCTGGCCTCCCCCATCGGGGTGATCTCGCCAAATCGCCCGTTCTCAATGGCGACCTGCCATAACCCTTCACGATCTGGTAACCGAACATTCTGGACCAGCCAAAGTGGTGCTGTAGACATACCTATCCCCCCGGAAAACGCGACTGAAATTCAGGAGTACGCGTTTATTAAAATTAGCTACCTATTTTGTACACAAAATCGTCTCAGACGAAAAGCGAACGATTTCCACAACTTATAAAAATCCTGACAAATCAACTATATACCACCTAAGGAGTAGTTGAAAGCGTATTTGATTTGCATCAATAAGCGCCGTAGCTGAATCGTTAAGGTAGGCAGTAATAGAAAAGAAATCGAGGCAAAAATGAGCAAAGTCAGACTCGCTATCATCGGTAACGGCATGGTCGGCCATCGCTTTATTGAGGATCTTCTCGATAAAGCTGACGCAGCCCAGTTCGATATTACCGTGTTCTGTGAAGAACCCCGCAAGGCGTACGACCGTGTGCACCTTTCTTCCTACTTCTCCCACCACACCGCCGAAGAGCTTTCTCTGGTGCGTGAAGGTTTCTACGAGAAGCATGGCGTAAAAGTGCTGGTGGGCGAACGCGCTATCACCATCAATCGCCAGGAAAAAGTAATCCACTCCAGCGCCGGACGTACGGTTTTTTACGACAAGCTGATCATGGCGACTGGCTCTTATCCTTGGATCCCGCCTATCAAAGGCTCAGAAACCCAGGATTGCTTCGTTTACCGCACCATTGAAGACCTCAAAGCCATTGAAAACTGTGCACGCCGCAGCAAACGCGGTGCGGTTGTCGGCGGCGGCCTGCTGGGTCTGGAAGCCGCTGGCGCACTGAAAAACCTCGGCGTTGAAACCCACGTTATCGAATTTGCCCCAATGCTGATGGCAGAGCAGCTTGACCACATGGGTGGTGACCAGCTGCGCCGTAAAATCGAAAGCATGGGCGTAAAAGTTCACGCCAGCAAAAATACCAAAGAGATCGTCCAGGAAGGCAGTGAAGCACGCAAAACCATGCGCTTTGCCGACGGCAGCGAGCTGGAAGTGGACTTTATCGTCTTCTCCACCGGTATTCGCCCACGCGACAAACTGGCTAACCAGTGCGGTCTGGCCGTGGCGCAGCGCGGTGGGATCATGATTAATGATGCCTGCCAGACCTCTGACCCGGATATCTACGCTATCGGCGAATGTGCCAGCTGGAATAACCGCGTGTACGGGCTGGTAGCGCCTGGCTATAAAATGGCGCAGGTTGCCGTTGACCACATCCTTGGCAGTGAAAACGCCTTCGAAGGCGCAGACATGAGCGCCAAGCTGAAACTGCTCGGCGTGGACGTTGGCGGTATCGGCGATGCCCACGGCCGCACCCCGAACTCCCGCAGCTACGTTTACCTGGACGAAAGCAAAGAAGTCTATAAACGCCTGATCGTGAGCCAGGACAACAAAACCCTGCTCGGCGCAGTTCTGGTGGGCGACACCAGCGACTACGGCAACCTGCTGCAACTGGTTCTGAATGCCATCGAACTGCCAGAAAACCCGGACGCCCTGATCCTGCCTGCTCACGCCTCGAGCGGCAAACCGTCTATCGGCGTCGATAAATTGCCAGACAGCGCGCAGATTTGCTCCTGCTTCGACGTCACGAAAGGCATGTTGATTTCCGCTATCAACAAAGGCTGCCACACCGTTGCAGCACTGAAAGCCGAAACCAAAGCCGGTACTGGCTGCGGGGGCTGTATTCCACTGGTGACTCAGGTGCTGAACGCCGAACTGGCGAAACAGGGCATCGAAGTGAACAATAACCTGTGCGAACACTTCTCTTATTCTCGCCAGGAGCTTTACCACCTGATCCGCGTAGAAGGCATCAAGTCCTTCGACGAAATGCTTGAGAAACACGGCCAGGGTTATGGCTGCGAAGTGTGTAAACCTACCGTCGGTTCTCTGCTGGCCTCCTGCTGGAATGAGTACGTACTCAAACCAGAACATACGCCGCTTCAGGACACCAACGACAACTTCCTGGCAAACATCCAGAAAGACGGGACCTATTCTGTTATCCCACGCTCTGCCGGTGGCGAAATCACTCCAGAAGGTCTGGTGGCGGTCGGCCGTATCGCGCGTGAATTTAACCTGTATACCAAAATTACCGGTTCCCAGCGTATCGGCCTGTTTGGTGCGCAGAAAGATGACCTGCCAGAAATCTGGCGTCAGCTGATTGAAGCGGGCTTTGAAACCGGCCACGCGTATGCCAAAGCGCTGCGTATGGCAAAAACCTGCGTGGGCAGCACCTGGTGCCGCTATGGCGTGGGCGACAGCGTGGGCTTTGGCGTTGAGCTGGAAAACCGCTACAAAGGCATTCGTACACCGCACAAAATGAAGTTTGGCGTCTCCGGCTGTACCCGTGAATGTGCCGAAGCACAGGGTAAAGACGTGGGTATTATCGCCACCGAAAAAGGCTGGAACCTGTACGTGTGCGGTAACGGCGGGATGAAACCACGTCACGCCGATCTGCTGGCGGCGGATCTCGACCACGATACGCTGATTCAGTATCTCGACCGCTTCATGATGTTCTACATCCGTACCGCCGACAAACTGACCCGTACCGCATCCTGGCTGGACAACCTGGAAGGCGGCATCGACTACCTGAAGTCAGTCATCATCGATGACAAGCTGGGCCTGAACGAGCAGCTTGAAGCCGAAATGGCTCGCCTGCGCGACGCGGTGATTTGCGAGTGGACTGAAACCGTGAATACCCCGGCGGCGCAGACGCGCTTCAAACACTTTATCAACAGCACCCAGCGCGACCCGAACGTACAGGTTGTGGCAGAGCGCGAACAGCATCGTCCGGCGACACCTTATGAACGTATTCCGGTGACTCTGGTGGAGGAAAACGCATGAGCCAGTGGGTAAACATCTGCAACATTAACGACATCCTGCCTGCCACCGGCGTCTGCGCGCTGCTGGGTAAAGAGCAGGTCGCGATTTTCCGCCCACGCCACGACGAACAGGTTTTTGCCATCAGCAATATCGACCCGTTCTTTGAGGCCAGCGTGCTGTCCCGTGGGTTGATTGCGGAGCATCAGGGCGAACTGTGGGTCGCAAGCCCGCTGAAAAAGCAGCGTTTCCGCTTAAGCGACGGGCACTGCATGGAAGATGAGAGCCACTCTGTGAAGCATTACGATGCCCGGGTGAAGGACGGAAAAGTGCAGCTGAAAGGCTAATTCTCTCGCCTTTTCAATATGAAAAGCTTATGACCCCTTATGGGTAACGGCAGGAAAAACCGTATGTTCTGTACGAATCCTGCTGTTATCCTGACAGCAACTCTTATCCCCTCCTTGAATGCTGTGAGGTATTGTCGTGGATCACCTGCCGATTTTTTGTCAATTACGCCACCGCGACTGCCTGCTTGTGGGCGGCGGCGACGTGGCTGAGCGCAAAGCTCGCCTGCTGCTAGAGGCTGGCGCCCGACTGACCGTCAACGCCATTAACTTCGCCCCACAGTTTGACGTCTGGGCGCAGGAAGGGATGCTTACGCTGGAACAGGGGGAGTTTAACGAATCTCTGCTGGATACCTGCTGGCTGACCATTGCCGCAACGGATGACGATGAAGTGAACCAGCGCGTAAGCGATGCCTGCGAAACACGTCGTATCTTCTGTAACGTGGTGGATGCGCCGAAAGAAGCCAGCTTTATCATGCCGTCGATTATCGACCGTTCGCCGTTGATAATCGCGGTGTCGTCGGGCGGCCGCTCGCCCGTTCTGGCGCGCCTGCTGCGGGAAAAGCTGGAAGCCATATTGCCACAACACCTCGGTCAGATTGCCCACTACGCAGGGCAACTGCGTTCACGCGTGAAGCAAACCTTCGCGACCGTTGGTGAGCGCCGTCGCTTCTGGGAAAAATTTTTTGTAAATGACAGGCTGGCGCAATCGCTGGCGAATCAGGATCAGAAAGCAGTTGAAGAGATAACCGGAAAGTTACTCAGCGAACCGCTGGATAATCGTGGTGAAGTGGTGCTGGTGGGCGCTGGGCCAGGTGATGCCGGATTGTTGACGCTTAAGGGTTTGCAGCAGATCCAGCAGGCAGACATCGTGGTTTACGACCGTCTGGTCTCCGATGACATTATGAACCTGGTGCGCCGCGATGCTGACCGCGTATTCGTGGGTAAACGCGCGGGTTACCACTGCGTTCCACAGGAAGAGATTAACCAGATCCTGCTACGTGAAGCGCAAAAAGGTAAACGCGTGGTGCGCCTGAAAGGCGGTGATCCGTTTATCTTTGGTCGCGGCGGCGAGGAGCTGGAAACCCTGTGTAATGCGGGCATTCCGTTCTCTGTCGTACCTGGGATCACGGCAGCTTCCGGCTGTTCGGCCTATTCCGGCATTCCGTTAACCCATCGCGACTATGCGCAAAGCGTGCGTCTGGTGACGGGCCACCTGAAAACCGGCAGTGAACTGGACTGGTACAACCTGGCCGCCGAAAAACAGACGCTGGTGTTTTATATGGGGCTGAACCAGGCCGCAACCATTCAGGCGAAACTGCTGGAGCACGGAATGCAAGAAGATATGCCTGTTGCCCTGGTAGAGAATGGTACATCGATTACTCAGCGCGTGGTGAACGGCGTATTAACGCAGTTAGGTGAACTGGCGCAGCAGGTAGAAAGCCCGGCGCTGATTGTGGTAGGTCGCGTGGTTGAACTGCGCGAAAAACTGAACTGGTTCTCTAACCACTAACGCATAACATCCCTTCTTCGGGTAGTCCTTAACCGGACTACTCGCTTCTTGTCGCCGCCGCTAACATACCGCCCCGAAGTGGAACTTTTCCATTTATTCCCTCGTGTTACATCAAAAATTCGTTTTTAGACAAGGAATGCGTATGTTCAAACTGGCAAAGGCAGCCGCTCTGGTCGCCGTGTTATCGACTCTTACAGCCTGTACGGGTCACGTTGAAAACACCAAAAATAACTGTAGCTATGATTACCTGCTACACCCGGCGATCTCCATTTCGAAGATCATCGGTGGTTGCGGTCCGGCGGCACAGCAGTAAGCGTTTTTCAGGCATAAAAAAACCGGGATTTCCCGGTTTTTTTATTTGGAAGGACGCGGTCTGATGCCCTCACCCTGACCCTCTCCCACAGGGAGAGGGAAAAGTGCATCATGGCTTCGCGACAAACCCAATCGCTTCGTATACCGCTTTCAGGGTTTCGGACGCGCGAGCACTGGCTTTTTCCGCGCCATCTTTCATCACTTTTTGCAGGAAAGCTTCGTCGTTGCGGTAGCGGTTATAACGCTCCTGCAACTCGGTCAGCATCCCGGATACTGCGTCCGCCACTTCGCCTTTCAGGTGGCCATACATCTTGCCTTCGAAGTGCTGCTCCAGCTCAGGGATCGTACGACCCGTCACGCCAGAGAGAATATCCAGCAGGTTAGAAACACCCGCTTTGTTCTGCACGTCGTAACGTACTACAGGCGGCTCTTCGGAGTCGGTCACTGCACGTTTAAGCTTTTTAACCACCGATTTCGGGTCTTCCAGCAGGCCGATAACGTTGTTGCGGTTATCGTCAGACTTGGACATCTTCTTGGTTGGCTCCAGCAGCGACATCACGCGCGCACCGGATTTCGGAATAAACGGCTCAGGCACTTTGAAAACATCACCATAAATGGCGTTGAAACGCTGGGCGATATCGCGGCTCAGCTCCAGGTGCTGCTTCTGGTCTTCACCAACGGGAACCTGGTTGGTCTGGTACAGCAGAATGTCTGCCGCCATCAGTACCGGGTAATCAAACAGACCTGCGTTGATGTTTTCAGAATAGCGAGCGGATTTGTCCTTGAACTGGGTCATACGGCTCAGCTCACCGAAATAGGTGTAGCAGTTCAGCGCCCAGCCCAGCTGCGCGTGCTCTGGCACGTGAGACTGAACGAAGATGGTGCTTTTCTCTGGATCAATACCACATGCCAGATAGAGTGCCAGCGTATCGAGAGTGGCTTTACGCAGCTTCTCAGGATCCTGACGCGCGGTAATGGCATGAAGATCCACGATGCAATAGATGCAATGGTAGTCATCTTGCATGTTGACCCACTGACGCAGCGCACCCATGTAGTTACCAATGGTCAATTCACCTGACGGCTGTGCGCCACTAAAAACGATGGGCTTAGTCATTTTTCAATTCCTGATTTTCACTGTGCGAGAGCCCGAGTGCGGGCAATATATCTTTGAAGTGATCGAACACCACGTCCGGCTCACTTAGCGTGATGGCTTCACCGTAGTTGTAGCCATAGGTTAATCCCACGGAAGGACAGCCTGCCGCTCTGGCAGCCAGAATATCATTGCGTGAATCACCGACAAAGAGCAGCTGCTCAGGCGTTAAGGATAATTTTCCTGCCACCAGTAATAGCGGTTCAGGATGTGGCTTTTTGTTCTGCACATCATCGCCACCCACAATCACGGAAAAATATTTCGCGATATCCAGCGCTTCCAGCAGCGGTGCAACGAATGGCGTGGGTTTGTTTGTCACCAGGCCCAGCGGAATGCCTTGCGCGTGGAGGGTACTCAGCGTTTCAGCCACATCCGGGAACAGGAAGCTCCCTTCCTCGACTGTTTCTTCATAGAAACGGTCGAACAGTTTACGCAGAATACGCTGCTGCTCTTCCTGAGGAATATCCGCATGATCAACACCGGGTTTCCCCTGTGCGGCACGCAGTACGGCACGCTCCTGGCGCGCCCAGGTCAGGGCGCGTTCCATCAGCACATCGGCTCCGTTACCAATCCACGTCACCACGCGCTCTTCACCCGCAACGGGCAATTCAAGCGCGTACAGCGCCTGATCGACTGCGCTACTTAAGCCCGGCGCGCTGTCTACCAGCGTGCCGTCGAGGTCAAATGCTACACCCCGGGTTGCCTGCAATTTATCCATGACTTACCTTTGCCAGTTCACGGCGCATTTCATCAATGACTTTCTTGTAATCCGGTTGGTCGAAGATAGCTGAGCCCGCGACGAACATATCTGCACCCGCAGCCGCAATCTCACCAATGTTATTCACCTTAACACCACCATCCACTTCCAGACGAATGTCATAGCCTGACTCATCAATACGGCGGCGTACTTCACGCAGTTTATCCAGCGTATGAGGAATGAACGACTGACCACCAAAGCCCGGGTTGACGGACATCAGTAAGATCACGTCCAGTTTATCCATAACGTAATCGAGATAAGTCAGTGGTGTCGCCGGGTTAAAGACCAGGCCTGCTTTACAGCCGTTCTCTTTGATCAGTTGCAGCGTGCGGTCGACGTGCTCGGAAGCTTCAGGGTGGAAAGTGATGATGCTGGCACCCGCAGCGGCAAAATCGGGAACAAGGCGATCGACCGGTTTAACCATCAGATGCACGTCAATCGGCGCGGTAATACCATAATTACGCAGCGCTTTCAGGACCATCGGGCCGATGGTCAGATTGGGAACATAGTGGTTATCCATAACGTCGAAATGGACGACATCCGCACCCGCAGCAAGCGCTTTGGCGGTGTCCTCACCCAGGCGGGCAAAATCGGCCGACAGAATTGAGGGGGCAATCAAAAACTGTTTCATCCGCATCTCCTTGAAATGTGTTTACCGGCAGGCAAAACGGCTCAGGGTCGATAAAGAGCCAGCAGTTCGTCCACCTTTTTACGTGTACCGCCGTTGCTGCTAATACTGCGTCGTACCTTAACCTGGAATTGCTTCGCGGCTTTGTACCATTCGCGTGTATCCGGCGTATCGTGATTCGAAATTAACACTGGAATTCTTTTACTGACCAGCTTTTCTGCCATCTCCGCCAGACGCGCCTGCTCAGCCGGGCTGAAGCTGTTGGTGTGATAAGCAGTGAAGTTCGCCGTCGCAGAAAGTGGCGCATAAGGTGGGTCACAATAGACCACCGAATTCGCCTCAGCCTGCTCCATGCACTCTTCATACGAGAGGCAATAAAACTCTGCGTTCTGCGCTTTTTCAGCAAAGTGGTACAGCTCAGCCTGTGGGAAATAAGGGCGCTTATAGCGGCCAAACGGCACGTTAAATTCACCACGCAGGTTATACCGGCACAGGCCATTGTAGCCATGACGGTTGAGGTACAGGAACAACAACGCGCGGCGGAACGGATCCTGGCTTTGATTAAACTCTGCGCGAAGTTGATAGTAAATGTCTGGATTGTTGTGCTCTGGGGTAAACAGCTTACGTGCCTCGCCCACGTACTCATCGGTACGCAGTTTGACGATGGTGTAGAGGCTGATGAGGTCGCTGTTAATATCCGCCAGAATATAACGCGAAAAATCGGTATTCAGGAATACCGATCCAGCACCCACGAAGGGCTCGATAAGGCACTCGCCTTTCGGCAGGTGTTTTTTAATATCGTCGAGCAGGGGGTATTTCCCCCCTGCCCATTTCAGAAAAGCGCGATTTTTTTTCATGCTGACTAACTGATTACACCTTCTCCGGCTGTGGAGAAAGCTCCGACAGCATCCTGCGCTTTATACATTACTTAAGATCGGCCTGGACCTGATGAATCGGCTTCGCCCACGGGTTTTTCGCCTGAACATCAGCTGGCAATGAGGCTACCGCGCGTTTTGCTTCGTCTTTAGACGAATAAACACCGCTCACCAACACGTACCACGGTTGCCCGTTGCGGGTCGTCTGATAAACCACGTAGTTTTTCAGATTCGACTTCTTCGCCCAACCGTTGAGGTTGTCATAGCTAGACGAACTGCTCAGTTGCAGCGTGTAGTTGTTGGACGGTGCTGACTTCAGGGAACCAACGTTACCTGTGGTTTTGCCTGTCGCTGCACTGGACGCTGTCGCTGCCGCACTCGCCGCTGGTGCCGGAGTCGCCGCTGGCGCGGTTGTGGTAGCCGTTGCTTTAGGTGTTGCCGTTACTGGTGCTTTTACAGGCTCGCTAACAGCGACTGTTTCAGTACGTTTTGGCGGCGTTTCAACTTTTGATTCTGGCGCTTTTACAATGGCCTGCGGTTTAACTTCACGCTTCGGCTCAATGACAACCTGCTTACGTTCCTGATGCGTTGCCGTTTGCGTCTGACGCGGCTTAGTTTCCGTTACAGCGGTTTGCGGCTGTGCGTTACCACCACGAATCGGAGCCACAGTGGCAGGTTCAGTTGGCAGCGTAGAGTTCGCCACTACGTTGTTTACCTGTTCCTGATTCTGAGGCTGTGTCAGTGCGTTGTTCAGATCGCCCTGAACTTCTACACGCTGCTGGCCTTCTGGCGTAGCAGGTGCCTGACCCTGAGTCGGGGTAGAAGAGACTGGCGGCAGAGAAACATCCTGCGGGGTCGTTGTGTTTGCGGCGGTCTGCTCTGTAGAGGTTGCGCCCGGCGCTGGTTGCGCGCCATTCGCCTGATTGGACGCATCATTATCAGACAGGTTGATGCTCTTCTCAGTCGAAGCGGTCTGTGAATTTGAGTCAGTTGATGGTGCTTTTAGCGCGGAACCGATGCCAACAATCAGCAGCAACAGAACCAGGACGCCCAGGCCCATCATGATGTACTGGCGGGAAGCCGGTTTGCTTGCCGCAGCTTTTTTACGTTTACGCGGGCGACGCTCTACCGGCTCTTCGTCCATTGAATCTTCTTCAGGCTCATAATCCTCTTCTTCTCGCTCATCACGCGCGTTACGGCTGCGTGAAGGGCGACGATCGTCTGCATCCAGATCAACCTCGTCAAAGTTGATCTGCGGCTCGTTATCACGTTCTGAAGATTGACGAGAACGACCAGTACGACGATCGCTGGGATCGGGTTTCAGCTCGTCTTCTGGTTTGAATTCATCCATTTAACACCCCACTCAAAGGCTTATGCCAACGACTTTGCATTTCACCTGAAGCTAAACGACCACTTTTGACAGTGGCCTGACCTTTCTAATTGTTACGCTTGCTGACAATCAGCGATAGCGCCAAGAACAACATCATGCGGCACTCCGCCGCGCACTTCACTCTTCCCTATTGCAAGTGGGAGTACCAGACGCATCTCACCTGCCAATACTTTTTTATCGCGCATCATGTGGGGTAAATACGCTTGTGCAGACATTTCCTGCGGCCCAGTCACCGGCAAGCCAGCGCGCTCAAGCAGCGTAATAATGCGCTGAGTCTCTTCCGGTTTGAACTGACCGAGACGTTCAGAGGTGCGGGCAGCCATCACCATACCGGCTGCAACCGCTTCGCCGTGAAGCCAGTTGCCATAACCCATTTCGGCTTCAATAGCGTGACCAAACGTATGCCCCAGATTCAGTAAAGCACGTAAGCCGGTTTCACGCTCGTCTGCGGCTACAACTTCCGCTTTCAGCTCACAACAACGACGGATGCAGTAGGCCAGAGCAGCCCCATCCAGACGCAGCAGGGCATCCATATTCTCTTCAAGCCAGGTGAAAAACTCGCCGTCAAGAATGATGCCGTATTTGATCACTTCAGCAAGACCAGAGGCCAGCTCGCGTTTTGGCAACGTTGACAGGCAATCGAGATCCACCACGACCGATGCCGGCTGATAGAACGCGCCGATCATGTTTTTACCGAGTGGATGGTTGACTGCCGTTTTGCCGCCAACAGAAGAGTCGACCTGTGACAACAATGTGGTTGGGATCTGAATAAAGCGTACGCCGCGTTGATAACTTGCGGCGGCAAAACCCGTCAGATCGCCAACAACACCGCCGCCAAGAGCAAGCAGTGTCGTATCGCGACCATGGGGTTTTTGCAGTAATGCGGTAAAGACGGTATCCAGTACCGTCAGGCTCTTATACTGCTCGCCATCGGGCAGAATCACACTGTCGACCTTCACGCCCGCTTGTTCAAGCAGATGGCGTACACGGTCGAGATAAAGCGGAGCCAGAGTCTCATTGGTGACCAGCATCGCCTGATCACCCGCTTTCAGTGGTAAGAAGGAAGCTGGGTCGTTAAACAAACCAGCCGCGATGGTGATAGGGTAACTACGTTCCCCGAGAGTAACTGTAATCCTCTCCATGACGCGACATCCACCTTAAATGCTTTTACCCGCAGGCGAGTGTATATAAAGCCAGAATCAGTTGCTTTCCAGCATATGAATAATCTGGTTTGCAACCACTTTAGCGCTCTGATCGTCAGTACGAATGGTCACATCAGCAATCTCTTCGTACAGAGGATTGCGTTCACCGGCCAGGGCTTCCAGAACTTCGCGTGGCGGCGTTTCAACTTGCAGCAACGGGCGCTTTTTATCACGCTGCGTACGTGCCAGCTGTTTTTCAATGGTCGTCTCAAGATAGACCACAACGCCACGGGCGGAGAGACGGTTGCGGGTTTCGCGAGATTTCACAGAACCGCCGCCTGTCGCCAGAACGATGCCCTGTTTTTCCGTGAGTTCGTTGATCACTTTTTCTTCTCGGTCACGGAAACCTTCTTCGCCTTCTACGTCGAAGACCCAGCCCACATCAGCTCCGGTTCGTTTCTCAATCTCTTGATCAGAATCGTAAAATTCCATATTGAGTTGTTGAGCTAACTGACGCCCAATAGTGCTTTTGCCGGCACCCATAGGCCCAACCAGAAAGATATTGCGTTTCTCTGCCATTTTTTCGGTACTACTAAGACTATTCGTTAATGGTAATCCCCGCTTCGCAGACACCTCGCGTAGCAGGACATGAACTGAAACCTCATATGCAATAGAGCGAGAGTCAGACTAAAAATTATCTCAATACTACGGCTTGTTTGGCAACTGATTAAATCACCGCACCAGACGCATAAGACAAGTCCAACTCAAATCGGTACTCCTTGTATGCTAATTCATGCCCCACGTCAAACATCTGCAACAAACTGAATGCAAAATCATTGCGGGGATCGTTTCCCATTAGTGGATACCTACCAGGCGTGGCGTAATAAACACCACTAACTCACGTCGTTCATTGTCCTTACCATCATGGCGAAAAAACTGCCCAAACCAGGGGATTCTTCCAAGACCGGGCACACTATCACTCCCTGTTTTATTCTTTTGCGAGAAAATACCGCCCAGCGTCAGCGTTTCCCCACTTTTGACCTCAACCTGAGTTTCAATCTCCTGCTTATCGATAGCGAGTGTTTCGCCATTTTCCTGCTGCAACACCTGCCCCGGCATGTTTTCACTGATGTGCAATTTCAACCGCACCCGCCCGCCGGGTAACACGACGGGGGTCACCTCCATGCCTAATACGGCCTCTTTGAACTCTACGGAAGTGGCTCCGCTTTCTCCGCTGGACACCTGATAAGGTATTTCACTGCCCTGCTTAATGCTGGCCGGCTGCATATGCGATGCAAGCAATCGTGGGCTGGCGATAATCTCGACCTGTTGCTTTTGCTCCAGCGCCGACAGCTCAAGATCCAGCAACCTGCCGTTGATCCGCCCAATGTTAAAACCCACATGCGTTGTTGCCTGGGACACGGAAAGATCGGCACTCAACGTGGTCGCTTGCCCGACGCTTCCAGCCCCCGTGGATTCAGCAAGATTCCATTTCACCCCTAACTCACGCAGACTTTTTTCTGTGATTGTCACAATGTGTGCAGCCAACTCTACCTGTTCGACGGGCATATCCATCTGTTCAGCCCAGAGCTGTAGCGAATCCAGCACGGCCTGGTTGTCACGCGCCAGCAGGCGGTTGGTGCGTTTATCCACCGACAAACTGCCCTTTGGGCTGAGAAGTTTTTCAGCCGCCTTTTGCAACTCCCCGGCATCCGCATATGAAAGTGAAATACTGCGCGATAGCAGCGGGGCATCAAGCTGCCGCTTGATCTGTTCCTGCTCTTTAAGCGTCTGTTGTTCACGTTGCCAGGCTGCGGTGTGAACGTAAAAAATCCCACGTTCTTCCCGTAAGACAAGTCCGGCACTGGCGACAACGGTGTTAAGCGCTTGCCGCCAGGGAATACGCGTCAGATTCAGCGACAACGTACCGCTCACATCGGGTGACACCACAAGATTACGATCCTCCTGTGCGGCCAGTGCCTGTAGCACCTGCACCACAGGAACATCATCGACGACCAGAGTGACCGGCTTTGGGGTGCCCGCCCACACCGGATGGCTGAGTATCATCAGCAAGAGCATTATCCTGATTTTCATTTTTTCCCGTTCCTTCTCGTTGCCACTGCCATTGCTTTGGCTCGCACGCATCGCCCAGGGCAATGACCAGTTCCTTTTCATCCATAGCGATCACCCGCCATCCCACCGACAAACGATCATCTTCCCTGACGCGATGCCAGCGTTTTTGCCCATCCTGCAAAATACCAATGCTGCTGATACCGCTGACGATCCCCTGATATCGCCACAGCGCTAACTGCCCCACCGCACAGCGGTCTTCTGGTGGATGAAAGGGATCGCGCATCCCGGTTAACAACAGCAAGGAACACAGGAGCAGAAAACGCACGTTACTCTGCATGAAGTCGCTCCAGTTGGATGCTCAGACGAAGCTGTGACCCCTGTGGACTCATGTCGAAAGCCTCCACATTGACATCCCGCTGCGCCAGCCGGGTAAACACGTCAGGGATCTGCGCCCAGTCAGCATCGAGCGTCAACTCGCCTCCATTCCGCGAGGGCTTCCAGTGGACGAGCTTCGTGCCACCATGTTGAAAATCCAGGGGTGAAAAGCCCAGCCGTATTTGCGCGTTACCCTGTTCTGCCGCAGGTGAATAGCGCATGGCCATTGTCCAGAGGGTTGCGCGGGTTCGCAGGGTATCGGCAAGCTGAACATTCAGTGCCACCTGCCGGGAATGCAGCGGCTTCACCACCGCTCCCCAGGCGACAAGCGTTAACATTGCGACTCCTGAACACCCCAGGAGCACCCGTATCCGCAAAGGGTACGCACACCAGCGTTCATAAAAGTTGTGCACGGGCTATCCCTGACTTACCAGCCTGAAAGTAAACATCCACCGCCCCTGGTTATCCTGTTGTAACTCGCCAGCGGCCCCCGGACTCATCCCCTTCACCCTTGTGAGCGCGTCAGCCATCGCGGTGAGCGCCGAAAGCGATGCGGCATAGCCTGTCAGCGTCAGAGAAGGCGGCTGATAACGTAGCTGCGTTAGCCATGCCTGAGACGGGATCTCCTGTGCCAGTGACAGCAGCACTGGTTGCCACGGCTGATTCGCGGAAGGTTGCACAGCCGCCTGCGGAATCTGTAAGACCAGCTTCTGCCGCGCTTCGAGCGCGTGCTGCACAGCCGACAGACCTGCTATGTCCTGCTGTAGCGCGCGGATGCCGATAAAGTGATGCGCCCGCAGGCAGAGCGTGACGGTCAACACCATCAGCAACCAGCCCACCAACAGCAAGCCCCAGAGCCGAATGCATCGCGTCTGCCGTTGTTGCCTCCAGGGCAGCAGATTCACCCTGCTCATACGGGCATCTCGTTCATGGCCAGCGCCAGCGCCACTGTAAATTCAGCCCCACATTCAGGCAGTGGAGGCTGGCAACGTGATACGGCGTCCCACGGGTCACGAGCCTGGGCATCAAACAGGGCAATATCGTCGGGGGAAAGCGCCAGCAATGCGGCCAGTTCAGTCACATTTGCTGCCTCGTGGCATAAACGGCGTCCCCACTGGTGGCGCATAGCCCACAGCCACTGATGTTCTTCGCGCCAGGCAACACACTGAGCGGGTGCGGCCAAAGGAAGCAGGCTGACCAGCGCCCCGGCATCAGGCGTTACGGTTGCCACTCGCAGGCGCAGGGTTGTCGCCAGTGACAGAAGGGTTGCGACCTCTTTGTTTTGCGCCGCAGTCACATGGAAAGTGCTGCTGAAGGTATCTTGCGCATAATCAAAGCATAACGAATCAGGCGGCATTTCAAGTTCGCGCGCCAGCGCAGAGCTCACCCAGGTAGCCTGTTCACTGTCACGCAGTGCAATAGTCGGCCGAGGAAGTGTCTTTTGCAGGGTCCGGGCCGCAGGGAAAGCAAGATAGATCCGATGATAAAACGGTAGCATTCTCCGCCAGCCACGTAGTGACGCAACCAGTTGTTCTGGCTTAATAATTTTCCCGTCGCGAATAATATCGTCCGCCAGCGGGATGGCCCACCAACGGCGCAAGCTCCAGGCTGATTTCTCCTTCGCCAGCGCAACAATCCGTACCTTATCTTGTTGAATATGAACGCCCGTATGCCATGTTTTGAAAGCCATATTTCACGATCTCCTTATCGACCATCAGGTTGACGGCTATATCAATGCATCAGGCTTGCCTTTATACTACCGCGCGATTGTTTATAAACTGCCCAAGTGAAACCAAATGGGAAATCTCCGGTGAAGTTCGTAAAGTATTTATTGATCCTTGCAGTCTGTTGCATTCTGCTGGGAGCAGGCTCGATTTATGGTTTGTACAAGTACATTGAGCCGCAGCTACCTGATGTCGCCACGCTTCGCGATGTTCGACTCCAGATCCCTATGCAGGTCTATAGCGCCGATGGCGAGCTCATGGCGCAATACGGCGAAAAGCGTCGTATCCCGCTGACCTTAAAACAAGTCCCACCCGTTATGGTGAAAGCCTTTATTGCGACCGAGGACAGCCGTTTTTACGAGCACCACGGTGTCGATCCAGTGGGGATTTTCCGTGCTGCAAGCGTTGCGTTGTTCTCAGGCCATGCGTCTCAGGGGGCAAGTACCATTACGCAGCAGCTGGCGCGTAACTTCTTCCTCAGCCCTGAAAAGACGCTGATGCGTAAGATCAAAGAAGTGTTCCTCGCGATCCGCATTGAGCAGCTGCTGAGCAAAGATGAGATCCTTGAGCTTTACCTTAACAAGATCTATCTGGGCTACCGCGCCTACGGCGTGGGCGCTGCTGCACAGGTGTACTTCGGTAAACCGGTTGATCAGCTCACGCTGAGCGAAATGGCCACGATTGCCGGCCTGCCAAAAGCGCCGTCCACGTTCAACCCGCTCTACTCTCTTGATCGTGCCACTGCGCGACGTAACGTCGTGCTGTCGCGTATGCTGAGCGAAGGCTACATCAGCCAGAACGAGTATGATCAGGCGCGTAATGATGTGATCGACGCCAACTACCACGCACCGGAAATTGCGTTCTCTGCGCCATATCTCACGGAAATGGTTCGTCAGGATATGGTGAGCCGCTACGGTGAGAACGCTTATGAAGATGGCTATCGCGTTTACACTACAATCACCCGTAAAGTGCAGCAGGCGGCACAGGACGCAGTGCGCAATAACGTGATGGACTATGACATGCGTCACGGCTATCGCGGCCCGTCAAACGTGCTGTGGAAAGTGGGCGAAAGCGCATGGGACAGCAAAAAAATCACCCATTCGCTGAAAGCGCTGCCAACGTATGGTCCGTTACTGCCTGCCGTGGTAACTCAGGCCGATCCGCAGGAAGCCGTAGTAATGCTGGCAGATGGTACGTCGGTCTCCCTGCGCATGGACGGCGTTCGCTGGGCGCGCCCATACCGCTCTGACACTCTGCAAGGCGCAACGCCACGCAAAGTGACCGATGCCATTCAGACCGGGGAGCAAATCTGGGTTCGCAAGGTTGGCGATGCCTGGTGGCTGGCGCAGGTGCCAGACGTGAACTCCGCGCTGGTGTCCATCAACCCGCAAAACGGCGCAGTGATGGCGCTGGTCGGCGGATTCGATTTCAACCAGAGCAAATTTAACCGCGCCACGCAGGCGCTGCGTCAGGTGGGTTCTAACATCAAGCCATTCCTGTATACCGCAGCGATGGATAAAGGGCTGACGCTCGCCAGTATCCTCAACGACGTGCCAATTTCTCGCTGGGATGCAGGTGCGGGTTCTGACTGGCAGCCGAAGAACTCCCCGGCGGAATATGCAGGCCCGATTCGTCTTCGTCAGGGTCTGGGGCAGTCGAAAAACGTAGTGATGGTCCGTGCGATGCGTGCGATGGGCGTTGATTATGCAGCGGAATACCTGCAACGCTTTGGCTTCCCTGCGCAGAACATCGTGCATACCGAATCGCTGGCGTTGGGTTCTGCTTCCTTTACCCCGCTTCAGGTGGCTCGCGGCTATTCTGTCATGGCAAACGGTGGGTTCCTGGTCGATCCGTATTACATCAGTAAAATCGAGAACGATCAGGGCGGCGTGCTGTTCGAAGCAAGGCCGAAAATTGCTTGCGCCGAGTGCGATATTCCGGTGATTTACGGCGACACGCCTAAATCCAATGTGCTTGAGAACAAGGACATGGAAGACGTTGCGATTTCTCAGGAGCAGCAGAATTCCACCGTGCCACAGCCTCAGCTGGAGCAGGCGAATCAGGCGCTGGTCGCGCAAAGTGGCGCGCAAGAGTACGCCCCGCACGTGATCAACACGCCGCTGTCGTTCCTGATTAAGAGCGCGCTGAATACCAACATCTTTGGTGAACCAGGCTGGCAGGGTACAGGCTGGCGTGCCGGACGTGATTTGCAACGTCACGACATTGGCGGCAAAACAGGGACCACTAACAGCTCGAAAGACGCCTGGTTCTCTGGTTATGGCCCGGGCGTGGTGACATCGGTCTGGATCGGCTTTGACGATCACCGTCGTGATTTGGGTCGTACGGCGGCATCAGGCGCCATTAAAGATCAAATCTCCGGTTATGAAGGTGGCGCGAAGAGTGCGCAACCGGCATGGGATGCTTACATGAAATCCGTCCTGGATGGTGTGCCGGAACAACCGCTAAACCCGCCTCCTGGCGTGGTGACGGTGAATATCGACCGGGGCACCGGGCAGCTCGCCAATGGCGGTAGCAGCCGTGAAGAGTATTTCATCGAAGGCACACAGCCAACCACGCAGGCGGTGCATGAAGTGGGTACAGAAATGATTGATAACGGCGAAACGCACGAGTTGTTCTGACGCCAATAAAAAAAGCCGGGTGGCGGCTACGCCTTACCCGGCCTACATTTCCTTGCAAAACGGCAACCTGATGGTGGCCGTTTTTACTTGTTGCACTACAACCGCCCCTGCCCTTTCAGCCACTCACGCACCAGGAACAGCGCGCTCACGTTACGGGCCTCGTTAAAATCTGGGTCTTCCAGTAAATCCAGAAGATGCGCCAGCGGCCAACGCACCTGCGGCAGCGGCTCGGGTTCGTCCCCTTCCAGCGACTCGGGGTACAGTTCTTCTGCCACCACGATATTCATTTTGCTGGAGAAATAGGAGGGTGCCATGCTGAGCTTTTTCAGGAACGACAGTTCCTTCGCGCCAAAACCGACCTCTTCTTTCAGCTCGCGGTTTGCCGCTTCAAACACGGTTTCACCCGGGTCAATCAGCCCTTTAGAGAATCCAAGTTCGTAAGATTCTGTCCCCACTGCATATTCACGGATTAAAATCAGATGATCGTCGATGATGGGGATAATCATCACCGCTTCGCGCGCAGAGGGGCGCATACGTTCATAAACGCGACGCACACCGTTGCTGAACTCCAGGTCCACACTTTCGACATTAAACAGGCGCGATTTGGCGACAGTTTCAACATTCAGAATGGTGGGTTTTTGTAATGGTTTGCTCATCTTGATGGGTCTTTGCTGTGAGAACTGGGTTTATTGTGCGATACGCCGCACGGTTTCGGCAATGTCAATCGTTCTTTATTTACATTTGTGCAACCTAATGAGAATCAATCCTTATTTCAAAACAAAAGTCAAGAGGTTGAAATAATTCCAGGAATTTGCTGATATCGCCCCATGGCAGGCTTTGCTATCATCATCGATCACTGGGATGCGCTTCAAAATGCTCAAGTTCGACTCCATACTTGCCGATAGCCAGCCACAGACTCTCATTCATTGTTAAAGGTGCTACTGACTACACCTGTAAGAAGATAAGTAAGATGGGGAAAGCATGAGCACCATTTTGATTTTTATCGCTGCTATGCTGGCCGGCGCTTTGATTGCAGGGTGGGTATACAGGCGTCGCATACAGCGCCGATATCGGCTGCCATTTTTAACTGCATTTGCCGGTGCGAATACGCGTAAGCTCTCGCCGGAAGAACGCAGCGCTGCTGAAAGCTATCTTGAAACGCTTAACCGCTCGCAGCTGACACCTGGGCCGACGGGTGCCAGTGCAGCGCCTGTATCGCTCAAACTTAACGGACAGAGTGATACCGTTATCTGCGTAACACGTTCGATTACCCGCTACGGTATTACCACCGACGATCCCAACAAATGGCGTTACTATCTCGACTCCGTTGAAGTTCATCTGCCCCCCTTCTGGGAGCAATATATCAATGATGAAAACAGCGTTGAGCTTATCCATACCGACGCCTTACCGCTGGTCATCGCCCTTAACGGCCACACCCTGAGCGAATACGTTCAGGAAGTGCCTCGCTTTGCGCTGGAACGCGCCAGTTCAACCCAGGCCTCCATTCGCGGTGAAGAGACAGAACAAATTGAGCTGCTCAATATTCGTCAGGAGACGCATGAAGAATTTGCCCTGAACCGCCCGGATGGCATTCGGGAAGCAGTGCTCATCGTTGCCTCTTTCCTGCTGTTCTTCATCTGCCTGCTTACGCCAGATGTGTTTGCGCCCTGGCTGGCTGGCAGCGCGGTACTGCTGCTGGCTGCGGGTCTGTGGGGACTGTTTGCGCCTCCGGCCAAAACTACCTTACGAGAAATTCACTGCCTGCGCGGCACGCCAAAACGCTGGGGGTTGTTCGGTGAGAACGACCAGGAACACCTCAACAACATCTCGCTTGGCATTATCGACCTTATCTATCCGCGCCACTGGCAGCCGTGGATTGCCCAGGATTTAGGGCATAAAACCGACATCGATATCTATCTCGATCGCCATGTCGTGCGTCAGGGTCGGTATTTATCCCTGCATGACGAGGTGAAGAACTTCCCGCTCCAGCACTGGTTGCGGAGTACCGTTATCGCGGGTGGAGCTGCGGCGGTGCTTATGATGCTGATTTTCTTCGTGCCACTCGATATGCCCATCAAATTTACCCTGTCGTGGATTAAAGGGGCGCAAACCGTGGAGGCCACCAGCGTAAATCAGCTGGAAGAAGCCGGTGTGCGGGTGGGCGATACACTGCGACTGAAAGGAACCGGGATGTGTAATATTCATACCCCGGGCACCTGGAATACACGGCAAAACTCTCCGTTTACCCCGTTTGATTGCTCGCAAATCATCTGGAACGATGCCGCTCCGCTGCCTCTGCCGGAATCCGATGTGGTGGGCAAAGCGACGGCGCTCACCCAGACGGTAAGCCGTCAGTTGCATCCTAAAGCGGACGATGATTCACGCGTCAGCCCTGCGCTGCGCTCCGCCATTCAGAAATCCGGCATGGTATTGCTGGATGACTTTGGCGAAATCGTGATGAAAACACAGGATTTATGTTCCGCACCCGATGAGTGCGTACGCCTTAAGAATGCCCTCGTGAACCTCGGCAACAGTAAAGACTGGGAATCGCTGGTTAAACGTGCCGAAGCAGGTCGGCTGGACGGTGTTAACGTTCTGCTACGCCCGGTTAGCGCTGAATCGCTGGATAACCTGGTGGCAACCTCTACCGCGCCGTTCGTCATTCGTGAAACGTCCCGAGCCGCGCAGTCACTGAATAGCCCGGCCCCTGGGGGCTTCCTGATTGTCAGCGATGAAGGCAGCGACCTGGTCGATCAGCCGTACCCACAAATCACACTCTATGATTATCCAGCCCAGGAACAATGGGGTGAATTTCAACGTCTGGCACAGATGCTGATGCAGACGCCGTTCAGCGCCGAGGGGATTGTGACGGGTATCTTTACCGATGCCAACGGCACGCGCCATATAGACCTGCACCGGATGCCGGACAGCGCCGGTCTGTGGCGTTATATTGGAACATCCCTGCTGATGATAGCGATGCTGGTGTCTATTTTCTGGAACGGTTTTATGGCCGTACGCCGCTATCAGCGTTCGCGCACGCGTCTGGCTGAAATTCAGCAATACTACGAAAATTGCCTCAATCCCAAACTCATCCCTGCCCCTGAGAGCCTGATCGGATAACGTCACTGCGCGACAAGTTGTGCTACCCTGTCGCGCACGTAACTTCTGGCTGGAGAGTTCCCCTTATGCATCTTGATATCGCCTGGCAGGACGTTGATACCGTCCTGCTGGATATGGACGGCACGCTGCTCGATCTCGCCTTTGATAATTATTTCTGGCAAAAACTGGTGCCGGAAACTTATGGACAGCAGCAGGGCATCTCTCCGACGGAAGCACAGGAGTTCATTCGTTCGCAATATAGCGCCGTGCAGCATACGCTAAACTGGTACTGTCTGGACTACTGGAGCGAGCGCCTCGGTTTGGATATCTGTGCCATGACCACCGCCCAGGGCCCGCGTGCCGTGCTGCGTGAGGACACAGTACCCTTCCTGGATGCGCTAAAAGCAAGCGGCAAGCGCCGTATTTTGCTAACCAATGCGCACCCACATAATCTGGCCGTGAAGCTGGAGCATACCGGTCTTGCTTCACACCTTGATTTATTACTTTCCACCCACACATTTGGTTATCCGAAAGAGGATCAGCGGTTGTGGCACGCGGTTGCAGAAGAGACGGGTTTGCAGCCTGAAAGAACCCTGTTCATAGATGACAGTGAACCGATTCTGGATTCTGCCGCTACCTTCGGCATTCGCTATTGCCTGGGCGTGACCAATCCTGATTCTGGCTTGGCTGAAAAAAGCTATCTGCGACATCCGGGGCTGAACGACTATCGCCGGATGATCCCCTCACTGACCGTGAAGGAGTAGCCATGAAAGAAAAACCCTCTGAAGGGGTGAGACTGGATAAATGGCTGTGGGCAGCCCGTTTTTATAAAACCCGCGCACTTGCCCGAGAGATGATTGACGGCGGCAAGGTGCATTACAACGGCCAGCGCGGTAAACCGAGCAAGCTGGTTGAGCTGAATGCCACCTTAACGCTGCGTCAGGGCAACGATGAACGAACGGTAGTGATCAAAGCCATTACCGAACAGCGCAGACCCGCAACCGAAGCTGTTTTGCTCTACGAAGAAACGGCGGAGAGTATCGAGAAACGCGAAAAGACGGCGCTGGCTCGCAAAATGAATGCACTGACCATGCCGCACCCGGATCGGCGTCCGGATAAAAAAGAGCGCCGTGAACTGATGAAATTTAAACACGGTGAGAGCGAGTAACCCCTCACCTGCACGAGAGACTATTATGGCCCAACACGACCAATTACACCGCTATCTGTTTGAACAATTTGCCGTTCGCGGCGAGCTGGTGACCGTATCCGAAACCTGGAAACAGATTCTGGAAAACCACAACTACCCGCTGCCAGTAAAAACCCTGCTGGGCGAACTGCTGGTTGCCACCAGCCTGCTAACCGCGACGCTGAAATTTGCCGGCGATATCACCGTGCAGTTACAGGGCGATGGCCCAATGACGCTGGCGGTGATTAACGGGAATAACCAGCAGCAAATGCGTGGTGTTGCGCGCGTTCAGGGCGACGTACCGGAAGGCGCTGACCTGAAAACGCTGGTCGGCAATGGCTATCTGGTTATCACTATTTCTCCAGAAGAAGGTGAACGTTATCAAGGTGTTGTTGGTCTGGAAGGCCACACACTGGCGGCATGTCTGGAAGATTACTTCATGCGCTCCGAACAGTTGCCAACCCGTCTGTTCATTCGCACCGGTGAAGTAGACGGTCAGCCTGTGGCGGGCGGGATGCTGTTGCAGGTTCTGCCAGCGCAGGATGCACAGACCAATGACTTCGAACATCTGGCAACACTGACTGAAACCATTAAGGCAGATGAGCTGTTCAACCTGTCTGCAACCGATGTGCTGTGGCGCCTGTATCACGAAGAAGAAGTGACGGTTTACGATCCGCAGTCCGTTGAGTTCAAGTGTACCTGTTCCCGCGAGCGTTGCGCGGACGCGCTGAAAACCCTGCCGGATGAAGAGATCGACAGCATCATGGCGGAAGACGGTGAAATTGATATGCATTGTGACTACTGCAGTACGCACTACGTGTTCAATTCAATGGATATTGCCGAGATCCGCAACAACGCCTCCCCGGCGGATCCGCAGGTTCACTGATCCTCTCTTTCCCCCTCACCCTGACCCTCTCCCCAAAGGGGAGAGGGCTGGGGTGAGGGGCAAAAATCCCCCCATAAGCTGAATCGTTTTCAGAATGTAACCCTTACGTAATTTTTCTACATGTATGCGATTACATTCACATTCCTTCCGTTAAAATCACCACCGCTTAACCTTTTCAGAACATTTTCCCCAACAAAAAACCGATTCCTGCGATAATCCGCCTGCCCTGTGACTGGAGTCGCAGCGTTTTCCGTTAGCAAGGGTTTTGTCCAGATACGTAAATCTATGAGCCCCGTCGCGGTTAACAAACACAGAAAAACCCTACAATTTTAGGCAGTACATATTGGCTAAGGAGCAGTGATATGCGTGTTACTGGTTTAACCCCGCAAGATCTCAAGGCTTATGGTATTCACGACGTCCAGGAAGTCGTCTACAACCCCGATTACGATACGCTGTATCAGGAAGAGCTCAATCCAGCACTGGAAGGATACGAGCGAGGTGTGTTGACAAACCTTGGTGCTATCGCCGTCGATACCGGTATTTTTACCGGTCGTTCGCCGAAAGATAAGTATATCGTCCGAGACGAAACCACCCGCGATACGCTGTGGTGGGCAGATAAAGGCAAAGGGAAGAACGACAACAAACCGCTCTCCCCTGAAACCTGGCAGCATCTGAAAGGGCTCGTCACCCATCAACTCTCCGGCAAGCGTCTGTTCATTATTGATGCCTTCTGTGGCGCAAACGCTGACACCCGTCTTTCCGTCCGTTTTATCACCGAAGTGGCCTGGCAGGCGCATTTCGTGAAAAACATGTTTATTCGTCCGACTGATGAAGAGTTAAAGGATTTCACCCCGGATTTCATCGTTATGAACGGTGCAAAATGCACTAACCCACAGTGGAAAGAACAAGGCCTGAATTCCGAGAATTTCATCGCCTTCAACCTGACCGAACGTATCCAGCTGATTGGCGGTACCTGGTACGGCGGCGAGATGAAGAAAGGGATGTTCTCGGTGATGAACTACCTTCTGCCATTGCAGGGCATTGCCTCCATGCACTGTTCCGCGAACGTTGGCGAGAAAGGTGATGTGGCCGTGTTCTTTGGCCTGTCAGGCACCGGGAAAACCACGCTTTCCACCGATCCGAAACGCCGTCTGATTGGCGATGATGAGCACGGCTGGGATGACGATGGCGTGTTTAACTTCGAAGGCGGTTGCTACGCCAAAACCATTCGTTTGTCTGAGGAAGCTGAGCCGGACATCTTCCACGCCATCCGTCGCGATGCATTGCTGGAAAACGTTACCGTGCGTGCCGATGGCACAATCGATTTCGATGATGCATCCAAAACCGAAAATACCCGTGTCTCCTACCCGATCAACCACATCGAAAACATTGTGAAACCGGTGTCGAAAGCGGGTCATGCCACGAAGGTGATTTTCCTGACGGCAGATGCGTTCGGCGTGCTGCCTCCGGTATCACGGCTGACGGCCAACCAGACGCAGTACCACTTCCTCTCTGGCTTTACCGCTAAACTGGCCGGTACAGAGCGCGGTGTGACTGAACCAACCCCAACCTTCTCCGCCTGCTTTGGCGCGGCATTCCTGTCGCTGCACCCAACGCAGTACGCTGAAGTGCTGGTGAAGCGTATGCAGGCATCCGGCGCACAGGCGTATCTGGTCAACACTGGCTGGAACGGTACGGGCAAACGTATCTCTATCAAAGATACCCGCGCTATTATCGATGCCATTCTGGATGGATCGCTGGATAACGCTGAAACCTTCACCCTGCCGATGTTTGATCTGGCGATCCCAACGGAACTGCCGGGCGTGGATACGCATATCCTTGACCCGCGTAATACCTACGGCTCACCGGAGCAGTGGCGTGAGAAAGCGGAATCGCTGGCGAAGCTGTTTATTGAGAACTTTGAGAAGTACACCGATACACCAGCAGGTGTTGCGCTGGTGAGTGCGGGACCGAAGCTGTAACCCTTCTCCCTCTCCCACGGGGAGAGGGTCGGGGTGAGGGCATCAGGCCGCAGAGACCGTACCTTAGTCAGGTGGCGGCTTCGCCTTACCCGACCTACGAAAAAGGGTGGCTAGTGCCACCCTTTTTTAACTCTCTTTCACCTGTCGCGTGACAGGTACCGGCAACCACGCACGAATACTCAAACCACCCCGCTCGCTGGTTCCAATTTCCAGCAAACCGTTATGGTTATCGATAATACGCTGCACAATCGCCAGACCTAAGCCCGTGCCGCTGGTGCTACGCGCGCTATCGCCACGCACAAACGGCTGGAACAGATGCTTACGCTGCTCGGGCTTGATGCCCGGGCCGTCATCCTCAACCTGGAACCAGGCGCGGTTAAGCTCAGATCCACTGCTGACCTTTATCCAGCCATTCCCGTAACGCGCCGCATTGACCACCATATTGGCGACAGCACGTTTGATAGAGAGCGGATGCATTCGCACCTGGATCTCTCCCAGCTGAAGGTCGGTGTCAATTTCGCGCTCGTAGCCGCTTTCCGCTGCCACCACTTCACCCAGCACCGCATTCAGATCCGCCATCTCCATCGGCATCTCCTGCCCGGTGCGCAGGTAATCAATGAACTGCTCAATGATGGCATTACACTCTTCGATGTCTTTGTTAATAGACTCCGCGAGATAACCATCCTCTTCGCCCATCATCTCTGTGGCCAGACGAATACGCGTCAGCGGGGTGCGCAGATCATGGCTGACACCGGCCATCAGCAGCGTACGGTCATCCGCCAGCTGTTTCACGCCTGCCGCCATATGGTTGAAGGCACGCGTAACCGAACGCACTTCCGACGCGCCATATTCGCGCAGCGGCGGTGGAATAATCCCTTTACCGACCTGAAGCGCTGCGTGCTCCAGGTCGACCAGTGGTCGGTTCTGTATGCGAATAAACAGCCACGCGCCCCCTATCGCCAGCAGCATAATGGCCAGGGTATAGCGGAACAGTGGCGAAAAATCGCCCTGATGGATTTCGGTCAGCGGGACTCGCACCCAGATATTGGGTGAGAGCCAGGTTTTTAGCCAGACAACCGGCGAGCTTTTGTTGACCTCAACGCGGACTTCCGTCGGGCCACCCAGCTGCTGCGCCATCTGTTGACTCAGGAATTCGTAGTGTTGCGCCCAGCGCAGGCCTGCATCTTCTGCCGCTTCATTGGAATAAAGCGAAATACCCAGCTCGCGGTAAATCTCACGGCGAAACGCCGGAGGAACCACCAGCTGTGTGCCATCCTCCAGTTGCAGTTTATCGGTCATCAGCATACGAACTTCATACGCCAGGACCTTATTAAACTGCTGGAGACTGGGCAGGATCGCAAAGTTCAGCACCACCAGATAGGTCGTCACCAGGCTGACGAACAGCAAGGTGACGATCAGTAACAGCGTGCGGGCAAACGAACTTCGCGGCGAGAAGCGCATTCGCCTCATGCTTTAGAGCCGTCCGGCACGAACACGTAGCCCAGACCCCAGACGGTCTGAATATAACGAGGATGCGCCGGATCTTCTTCCACCATGCGGCGCAGACGAGAGATCTGCACGTCGATTGAGCGTTCCATTGCGGAGTATTCGCGGCCACGCGCCAGGTTCATCAGCTTGTCACGGGAAAGTGGTTCACGCGGGTGGCTAACCAGCGCTTTCAGAACCGCGAACTCGCCGCTGGTGAGAGGCATTGGCTCATCTTCACGGAACATCTCACGCGTACCGAGGTTCAGCTTAAACTTACCGAACGCGATAACCGCTTCTTCCTGAGACGGCGCACCCGGCAGTTCGTTCGCCTGACGACGCAGCACAGCGCGAATACGCGCCAGTAGCTCACGCGGGTTAAACGGTTTTGGAATGTAGTCGTCGGCACCGATTTCCAGGCCCACGATACGGTCAACTTCTTCACCTTTCGCCGTCACCATAATGATCGGCATTGGGTTGCTCTGGCTACGCAGACGGCGGCAGATAGAAAGCCCATCTTCGCCAGGCAGCATCAGGTCGAGAACCATCAGGTGAAAAGATTCACGGGTCAGCAGACGGTCCATCTGTTCAGCGTTCGCAACGCTACGAACCTGGAAGCCCTGCTCGGTCAGATAACGTTCCAGCAGCGCGCGCAGGCGCATGTCGTCATCCACGACCAGAATTTTGTAGTTCTCTTGCATTATGTGTACTCCCAAAGGTTCGGATAGTCTTTGTAACAGCGTATTCTAAAAAAGTGCACGTGTTCGACCAGCTAATTCTGGTATAAATTCTAGTCGAAATTGTTACAAAGCATATTTAACAGCAGCTTATCTGCACATTTCATCACATAAATCATTATTAACGCTGTCTGTTACTATATTTGATACGTAATGTGCGCAACGTCTGCAATGAAGTCGAGTCTGAAGGTCACACCATGAAAACGCCCCTGATCACCCGCGAAGGGTACGAAAAACTCAAAAAAGAGATGGATTACCTGTGGCGAGAAGAGCGCCCGGAAGTGACCAAAAAAGTCACCTGGGCGGCAAGTCTTGGCGATCGCAGCGAAAATGCTGACTACCAGTACAACAAAAAACGCCTGCGTGAGATAGACCGTCGGGTACGTTACCTGACCAAATGCCTTGAGAACCTCAAAATCGTCGATTACTCCCCGCAACAGGAGGGCAAGGTGTTCTTCGGCGCTTGGGTTGAAATTGAGAATGATAACGGCAACACCCTTCGTTTTCGTATTGTCGGCTACGATGAAATTTTTGGTCGTAAGGATTACATCTCTATCGACTCACCGATGGCCCGCGCGCTGCTGAAAAAGGAAGTGGGTGATTTGGCCGTCGTGCAGACACCTGCCGGTGAGGCCAGCTGGTACGTGAATGAGATAGAGTACGTTAAATAGTCCGAGAGCGCCCTCCACGGCTGGCATTTTGCCGTGTCAGCCCGTATAACTATCCCCTGATTTTTCGACTCAACAGATGATAAAGCCATGATGAATGATTCGCTCTGCCGCATTATTGCGGGTGATATTCAGGCCAGAGCCGAACAGGTAGAAGCTGCCGTTCGCCTGCTTGATGAAGGGAACACCGTGCCGTTTATTGCACGTTATCGTAAGGAAGTCACTGGCGGTCTGGATGATACTCAGCTGCGTAATCTGGAAACCCGCCTGGGTTATCTGCGTGAGCTGGAAGACCGGCGTCAGGCAATCCTCAAATCCATTGGCGAACAGGGCAAGCTCACCAGCGACCTGGAAAAAGCCATTAACGGCACGCTGAGCAAAACCGAATTAGAAGATCTCTATCTGCCGTATAAACCGAAGCGTCGCACGCGCGGGCAGATTGCGATTGAAGCCGGTCTGGAACCTCTGGCCGAGCTGCTGTGGAACACCCCATCCCACGACCCGGAATCCGAAGCCGCGAAATTTATCGATGCCGATAAAGGCGTGGCCGACACCAAAGCCGCCCTCGATGGCGCGCGTTATATCCTGATGGAGCGCTTCGCCGAAGACGCCGCGCTGCTCTCTAAAGTGCGTGACTATCTGTGGAAGAACGCGCACCTGGTGTCAACCGTGGTGAGCGGCAAAGAGGAAGAAGGTGCGAAATTCCGCGATTATTTCGATCACCACGAGCCCATTTCAACTACCCCTTCTCACCGCGCGCTGGCGATGTTCCGTGGCCGCAACGAAGGTGTGTTGCAGCTTTCCCTGAATGCCGATCCGCAGTTCGATGAGCCGCCAAAAGAGAGCCACTGCGAGCAGATCATTATCGATCACCTCGGACTGCGTCTGAACAACGCCCCGGCAGACAGTTGGCGTAAAGGCGTAGTGAGCTGGACGTGGCGTATCAAAGTGCTGATGCACCTCGAAACCGAGCTGATGGGCACCGTGCGCGAGCGCGCCGAAGACGAAGCGATTAACGTTTTTGCCCGTAACCTGCACGATCTGCTGATGGCGGCACCTGCGGGCCTGCGTGCCACCATGGGCCTCGACCCTGGCCTGCGTACCGGCGTGAAAGTGGCAGTGGTTGACGGTACCGGCAAACTGGTGGCTACCGACACCATTTACCCACACACCGGCCAGGCTGCGAAAGCGGCCGTCGCGGTTGCGGCGCTGTGCGAAAAGTACAACGTTGAACTGGTTGCTATCGGTAACGGGACTGCATCCCGTGAAACCGAGCGTTTCTTCCTTGATGTACAAAAACAGTTCCCGAAAGTCACTGCCCAGAAGGTTATCGTCAGTGAAGCGGGGGCGTCTGTTTATTCCGCATCTGAACTGGCAGCCCAGGAATTCCCGGATCTGGACGTTTCCCTGCGCGGCGCGGTGTCTATTGCCCGCCGCCTGCAAGATCCGCTGGCAGAACTGGTGAAAATCGATCCGAAATCCATCGGTGTGGGCCAGTATCAGCACGACGTCAGCCAGACTCAGCTGGCGCGTAAGCTGGATGCGGTCGTGGAAGACTGTGTTAACGCCGTCGGTGTAGACCTGAATACTGCCTCCGTTGCCCTGCTGACCCGCGTGGCGGGCTTAACCCGCATGATGGCGCAGAACATTGTGGCCTGGCGTGATGAAAACGGTCAGTTCCAGAACCGCCAGCAGCTGCTGAAGGTGAGCCGTCTGGGGCCGAAAGCGTTTGAGCAGTGCGCGGGCTTCCTGCGTATCAACCACGGCGATAACCCGCTGGATGCCTCAACCGTGCACCCGGAAGCCTATCCGGTTGTCGAGCGCATTCTGGCGGCCACGCAGCAGGCACTGAAAGACCTGATGGGTGACAACAGCGCCCTGCGCAACCTGAAAGCGGCTGATTTCACCGATGAACAGTTCGGTGTACCGACGGTGACCGACATCATCAAAGAGCTGGAAAAACCAGGCCGCGACCCGCGTCCTGAGTTTAAAACCGCGACCTTTGCTGAAGGCGTCGAAACCATGAACGACCTGCTGCCGGGCATGGTACTGGAAGGTGCCGTCACTAACGTCACCAACTTTGGTGCGTTTGTTGATATCGGCGTGCATCAGGATGGCCTGGTCCATATCTCTTCGCTGGCCGATAAGTTCGTTGAAGATCCACATACCGTGGTCAAAGCGGGCGATATCGTGAAAGTGAAAGTGCTGGAAGTTGACCTGCAACGTAAGCGTATTGCCCTGACCATGCGTCTGGACGAGCAGCCGGGTGAAACCAATGCGCGTCGTGGCAACGGCGGTGGCGCTCGCGAGCAGCAGCGTCCTGCGGCTAATAAGGCCGCAAAACCGCGTGGCCGTGATGCTCAGCCTGCGGGTAACAGTGCCATGATGGATGCGCTGGCAGCCGCAATGGGTAAAAAGCGCTAAGGTTGTCAATGCCCGGTGGCGCTACGCTTACCGGGCCTACGGTTTTGTAGGCCGGGCAAACGCAGTGCCGCCCGGCAAGCAGACCGCAGCGAATTAAAACAAATATGATGTAGCCATATTTAAACCGCTAATTATCACCCCGTTAACAAATACTCCCCTTTTCGTTTTCCCGTCATTTCAGCAAATATTGAGCAAGGTCAAACAGGCCGTAAATTAATACTGCAAACAACATTCCGTCACAGTTTTAATATTGCTGATAAAAACTATTCTCATTATCATCCCATAGTAGATAATTTAACCTTTCATGGAATCAGGCACTATGCAATTCACTCCCGACAGTGCATGGAAAATTACCGGCTTCACCCGTGAAATTAGCCCGGCTTATCGGCAAAAACTGCTGTCATTAGGCATGTTACCTGGCTCGTCATTCCAGGTCGTGCGCGTGGCACCGCTGGGTGATCCTGTTCATATCGAAACCCGACGCGTAAACCTGGTTCTGCGTAAAAAAGACCTCGCATTAATCGAAGTCGAAGCGATATCCCGATAACAAGCCAGCGGTTTCAGTGAGTCTAATGCAATGAAAAAATTAACTATTGGCTTAATTGGCAATCCTAATTCCGGCAAGACAACCTTATTTAACCAGTTAACGGGCGCACGTCAGCGTGTGGGAAATTGGGCGGGTGTCACAGTTGAACGAAAAGAAGGTCAGTTTTCCACAACAGACCATCAGGTCACGCTGGTTGATCTGCCCGGAACCTATTCATTAACCACTATCTCGTCGCAAACCTCGCTCGATGAGCAGATTGCCTGTCACTATATTTTGAGCGGCGATGCCGATGTATTAATTAACGTGGTGGACGCCTCCAATCTGGAGCGCAACCTGTACCTGACGCTGCAACTGCTTGAGCTTGGCATCCCGTGCATCGTGGCGCTGAATATGCTCGACATCGCGGAAAAACAACACCTGCGCATTGATGTCGATGCGCTCTCTGCCCGTCTGGGTTGCCCGGTTGTGCCGCTGGTGTCCACCCGCGCGCGCGGCATTGATGCCCTGAAACTGGCGATCGACCGCCATGCGGGCAACATCAGCGTTGAGCTGGTGCACTATGCCCAACCGCTGCTTCGCGAAGCCAGCCTGCTGGCGCAGGAAATGGAACAACACATGCCGGTTAAACAGCGCATGTGGCTCGGCCTGCAAATGCTGGAAGGGGATATCTATAGCCGCGCCTACTCAGGCAACGCCGCCGATAAACTGGATGTTGCGCTGGCGCGTCTTAGCGACGAGCTGGACGATCCGGCGCTGCACATTGCGGATGCCCGCTATCAGGCCATTGCCGCCATTTGCGATGTCGTGAGTAACGCCCTGACCGCAGAGCCAAGCAAATTCACCGCCGCCGTAGACAAAATCGTCCTCAACCGCTTCCTCGGCCTGCCTGTGTTCCTGCTGGTGATGTACCTGATGTTCCTGCTTGCTATCAACATCGGGGGCGCGCTTCAGCCTATTTTTGACGCCGGCTCGGTGGCGGTATTTGTCCATGGTATTCAGTGGATTGGTTACACCCTGCACTTCCCGGAATGGCTGACCATCTTCCTTGCTCAGGGGATTGGGGGCGGTATCAACACCGTTCTGCCGCTGGTTCCGCAAATCGGCATGATGTACCTGTTCCTCTCCTTCCTTGAGGATTCGGGCTACATGGCGCGTGCGGCCTTCGTGATGGATCGCCTGATGCAGGCGCTGGGTCTTCCGGGGAAATCCTTTGTACCACTGATTGTCGGTTTCGGCTGTAACGTGCCGTCAGTCATGGGGGCTCGCACCCTGGATGCACCGCGTGAACGCCTGATGACCATCATGATGGCGCCGTTTATGTCCTGCGGCGCGCGTCTGGCCATCTTCGCGGTCTTTGCCGCAGCCTTCTTTGGCCAACAAGGGGCACTGGCGGTGTTCTCGCTGTATGTGTTGGGCATCGTAATGGCTATCCTTACAGGGCTGATGCTCAAACACACCATCATGCGTGGTGAAGCCTCGCCGTTTGTGATGGAACTGCCGGTATATCACGTTCCTCATCTGAAAAGCCTGGTTATTCAGACCTGGCAACGCCTGAAAGGCTTTGTACTGCGCGCCGGTAAAGTGATTGTCATCGTCAGCATCTTCCTGAGCGCGCTGAACAGCTTCACGCTGAGCGGCCAGGCGGCGGATAACATCAACGATTCTGCCCTTGCCTCCGTCAGTCGCGTCATCACACCAGTCTTCAAACCGATTGGCGTGCATGAGGATAACTGGCAGGCGACCGTCGGCCTGTTCACCGGCGCGATGGCAAAAGAGGTGGTGGTCGGTACACTGAACACACTCTTTACGGCGGAAAACATTCAGGAACAAGAGTTCAATCCGGCAGATTTCCACCTCGGTGACGAACTGCTCAACGCAGTAAAAGAAACCGGGCAGAGCCTGAAAGATACCTTCAGCCTGAGCGTGCTGGCGAACCCAATCGAAGCCAGCAAAGGCGATGGCGAAATGGCGACAGGTGCAATGGGTGTCATGAGCGAGAAATTTGGCAGCGCATCCGCAGCCTACAGCTACCTGATCTTCGTGCTGCTCTACATCCCGTGCATCTCCGTGATGGGTGCGATTTCCCGCGAGTCCAGCCGTGGCTGGATGGGCTTCTCGATTTTGTGGGGGCTGAACATTGCTTACTCACTGGCCACGCTCTTCTATCAGGCAACGAACTTTAGCCAGCATCCACGCTATAGCCTGGTCTGTATCCTGGCGGTTATTTTGTTCAACGTGATAGTTCTGGGCCTGCTGCGCCGGGCGCGCAGTCGTGTCGACATCAACCTGCTGGCAACGCGCAAAACCGCAGCCACCTGCTGCGACAGCCCGGCAGGCGACTGTCACTAAGGAGAATCGCCATGGCATCGTTGATTCAGGTTCGTGATTTACTGGCGCTGCAAGGGCGTATGGAGGCAAAGCAGTTGAGCCTCAGCCTGCATACGCCGCAACCGATGATCGATGCCATGCTTGAAAAACTGGAGGCGATGGGGAAAGCCATGCGAATTCAGGAAGATGCAGACGGTTGTTTATCCGGCAGTTGCAAAAGCTGCCCGGAAGGAACGGCCTGTCTCAGGGAGTGGTGGACGCTTCGTTAAAAATGCCGGGAAAGCAGAGCGCTTCCCGGCGTTTTTATTACTTATACACGTCCGCGGTTGCGCGTACGTTTTTGGTTTGTTTTTCCGCACTGGTCACGACGTAGTACGTACCGCCCAGCTCATCTGCCTTTTTAGACAACTCTTTTCTCGCGTCCATTGGCGCGGTGGTGTCAGAGGTCGTGATCTCACCAATTTTGGTCAGATTCATCCCGGCAAGCTTATCTTTTTCCAGCTCTTTAGCTGCAAAAACACCAAATGACAGTGACCCAATAACCAGAGAAGTGACAATACCTGTAACAAGTTTCATAACCATGACTCTCCATAGGATTGTAATTTTGATTATCGTAGGCAGTTCGACCGCAACGATATGATGAGTATTGTTGCGGTGTGTAACTTTTGCCAGGATGGATGGAAAATAATCAGTTTAAACGTTGACTTAACGCAACGAGAGCGGAACAAAATTCAGCGGGATGAGAGATAAACGGCGCGTGCGCGGCTTTCACAACCACATGTGATTCGCTTTGCGGCCACAGCGTATCCAGCAGCGGAACCACTTTACGTGGCACCAGCCCGTCCAGATAACCGTAGATCCGCAGATGCGGCAGGGCAAGCGTTGCCAGTGACTCACGCAGGTCGACCGTTTTTAAAATCTCCAGCCCACCGTTCAGCACATCAACGTCCGGCATCGGCAGTGACAACACGGTGTTTTTCAGCGTGCGGGCGTCTTGCCGTGCCGTTTCGGTACCCATTGTTTGCAGCGCCAGGAAGCGTTCCACGGTCCGCTGAAAATCTTCACTCAACTGCAGCTGGAACCCGGCCAGTACGTCAGGCTTAATACCAGGCCACGCGTCGCGTGCGCTAAAGCATGGCGAAGAGGCCACTGTCACCAGCGCCTGCACGCGTTCCGGGTGGGTCAGCGCAATCTTGCTTGCCACCAGCCCACCCAGACTCCAGCCGAGCCAGATGGCGTTTTGCGGCGCCGCATCCAGAACGTGCTGTGCCATCTCATCAAGCGACATCGCCTGATAGCCGTGGCTGCGGCCAAAACCCGGAAGATCAACCAGGTGCAACGTAAAATGCGAGGCCAGTTCCTCACTTACGCAATGCCATACTTCGGCGTTCAGTCCCCATCCGTGCAGCAGCACAAGATGGCAATTTCCCGTCCCTACGGTCTGCCACCACAGAGTCTTCATCAGTTACTGTTCTCTTTTTTCACAAGGAGGTTGCACATGCTAACAGTGCCTGGCTTGTGCTGGCTATGCCGAATGCCACTTGCCCTGAGCCGATGGGGGATCTGCTCAGTGTGTACGCGCGCGCTCATGCGCCCTGCCTGTGGGTGCCCACAGTGCGGTTTACCTGCCATGAACCCGAACATCCCTTGCGGGCGTTGCCTGCAAAAGCCACCGCCGTGGTGTGCGTTAGTGGCAGTGACGGATTACATCCCGCCACTGAGTGGGCTTGTTCACCAGTTTAAATTTTCCCGCCAGAGCACCCTGGCCATCCCACTTGCCCGCGTGTTGCTCCTCGCGATTTTACAGGCGCGCCGCACGCGTACCTTGCCACATGCCGACTGCATCGTGAATGTGCCCCTGCACGCCCGTCGCCACTGGCGGCGTGGCTATAACCAGAGCGACCTGCTCTGCCGGCCGCTCGCTCACTGGCTGGGTTGTCGCTACCCCGCGTCTGCGCTCAAACGCGTCCACGCCACCGCGATACAGCACCAGTTGACTGCGCGGCTTCGCAAAAAGAACCTTAAAAATGCCTTTCGCCTTGAATTCGCGGTGAAAGGCCTCCATATCGCGATCGTGGATGATGTCGTCACTACGGGCAGGACCGTTGCTGAACTTTCCCGACTGCTTTTGCGAAGCGGTGCCGCGTCTGTTCAGGTATGGTGTCTGTGCCGTACCTTGTAGCCCTTCTTCAATGGGCGTATGATTATACCCAGGTAATTTAGTCAACTATTAGGCCAAAGCTATGATCCGTATTTCCGATTCTGCACAAGCGCACTTTGCCAAACTGCTGGCAAATCAGGAAGAAGGGACGCAGATCCGCGTGTTTGTGATCAATCCAGGCACTCCGAATGCAGAATGTGGTGTTTCTTATTGTCCCCCGGACGCTGTGGAAGCAACTGACACTGCCCTTAAATTTGAACAGCTCACCGCGTACGTAGATGAGCTGAGCGCACCGTATCTTGACGATGCGGAAATCGACTTCGTCACAGACCAATTGGGCTCTCAGCTGACCCTGAAAGCGCCAAACGCGAAAATGCGTAAAGTGTCTGACGATGCGCCACTGATGGAACGCGTTGAGTACCTGCTGCAATCCCAGATTAACCCTCAGCTGGCAGGCCACGGCGGCCGTGTTTCGCTGATGGAAATCACTGAAGATGGTCTGGCGATCCTTCAGTTTGGCGGCGGCTGTAACGGCTGTTCCATGGTCGATGTGACCCTGAAAGAAGGGATCGAGAAGCAGTTGCTGAACGAATTCCCTGAACTGAAAGGCGTGCGTGACCTGACCGAGCACCAACGCGGCGAGCACTCTTACTACTAAGTTGCCCGTCTGCTTGCCCGGTGGCGCTGCGCTTACCGGGCCTACAAAATGTGCGGTTTGATGCCCTCACCCCGCCCCTCTCCCACGGGAGAGGGAGAAAGCATTAAAAACGGTAACCTCTGGGTTACCGTTTTGCGTTTATCCCCCCAGATGTTGACCTGCGTCCCAGAATTTAAATTTTGCCTCCCAGGGTGATTCTCAATCACACCATGTTACCCGTATCATTCTCGTGGGCACTAAACACCCTCATAACAGCCGACTAAACTTAATAGTTTCACAGGCATCAGTATTAGTGCCGTTAACGCTCTGTTCCCAGTTGGGACAATCGGAACTTGTCGTTGAAACAATGACGTTACCCATAACAATTCAAAGGCCAGGTAAATCATGCCATTAGTCATCGTCGCTATCGGTGTAGTCTTATTACTGCTCTTGATGATCCGCTTCAAACTGAACGGATTTATCGCTCTGGTTCTGGTGGCACTTGCAGTCGGTCTGATGCAAGGGATGCCGCTGGTGAAAGTCATCAGCTCCATTAAAGCCGGTGTCGGTGGTACTCTCGGCGGCCTGGCGCTGATCATGGGCTTCGGTGCCATGCTCGGTAAAATGCTGGCGGATTGCGGCGGTGCGCAGCGTATTGCGACCACGCTTATCGCCAAATTCGGTAAGAAAAACATTCAGTGGGCAGTAGTGTTAACCGGTTTTACCGTCGGTTTTGCGCTGTTCTATGAAGTCGGCTTCGTGCTGATGCTGCCGCTGGTGTTCACCATCGCCGCGGCGGCGAACATTCCTCTGCTGTTCGTCGGTGTGCCAATGGCAGCAGCGCTGTCCGTGACGCACGGCTTCCTGCCGCCGCACCCGGGCCCAACTGCTATCGCGACCATTTTCCACGCCGACATGGGTAAAACCCTGCTGTTCGGTACGATTCTGGCGATCCCAACCGTGATTCTGGCAGGCCCGGTATTTGCGCGTTTCCTGAAAGGCATTGATAAGCCAATCCCGGAAGGTCTGTACAGCGCGAAAACCTTCACGGAAGAAGAGATGCCAGGCTTCGGTGTCAGCGTCTGGACCTCTCTGGTACCGGTAATTCTGATGGCGATGCGTGCTGTCGCAGAGATGATCCTGCCAAAAGGTCACGCGTTCCTGTCCGTTGCCGAATTCCTGGGTGACCCGGTCATGGCGACGCTGATTGCAGTCCTGATTGCGATGTTCACCTTCGGTCTGAACCGTGGTCGTTCAATGGATCAGATCAACGACACGCTGACCTCTTCCATCAAAATTATTGCCATGATGCTCCTGATCATCGGCGGTGGCGGTGCGTTCAAGCAAGTTCTGGTCGACAGTGGCGTGGATAAGTACATCGCCGCAATGATGCATGAAACCAACGTCTCTCCACTGTTTATGGCCTGGTCTATCGCTGCGGTTCTGCGTATCGCGCTGGGTTCTGCAACCGTCGCAGCAATCACTGCCGGTGGTATTGTTGCACCGTTGATTGCAACTACTGGCGTCAGCCCGGAGCTGATGGTGATTGCGGTCGGTTCCGGTAGCGTGATTTTCTCTCACGTAAACGATCCAGGCTTCTGGCTGTTCAAGGAGTACTTCAACCTGACTATCGGTGAAACCATCAAATCCTGGTCGATGCTGGAAACCATCATTTCGGTGTGTGGTCTGGTCGGGGTTCTGCTGTTGAATATGGTTATCTGATGTAAAAAAGCCGGGTGGCACTGACGCTTACCCGGCCAACATTCTATTCCCTCTCCTACAGGGAGAGGGTTAGGGTGAGAGGAAACTACCGCTTCTTACCCACTGCCTTTCTGCGCTTATCCAAATCCTTAATCAGCTTGTTCACCCCAGCATCGGCAAACATCTTCTCAAGCGTTACGGACAACTTACGGCGCCAGTTCTTGTACTGATAGCTGGTGCCCGGAATGTTCACCGGCTCAGGCATGTCTATCCAGTCTTCCGGCTGCAGACCCAGCAGGGCACTGTTGCTGTCAGCAATATAGCGCTGTAAGCCACGGTTGAGCGTTGAGGTCATCGCCATCAGCGACGCTTTATGCCCGGCACGTTTCGGCAGGCAGCCATGCTTATGCAGCGCATCCAGCAGACCCTGCTTCGCCAGCTCGCGATCCTGATACAGACCGCGTAGCACCTCTTCATCAGGATACAGTCCCAGCGTTTTGCCAAGGGTCAGATCGCCGCTTTCCCAATAGCCACGAAGCGTAGGAAGGTCATGCGTCGTCGCGACTGCCATTGACTGCTCCGGATACGCTTTTGGCGCACGGAAGGTTTTCTCATGGTCGTTTTCAAAATAGAGCACTTTGTAGGAATACACGCCGCTATCACGCAGCTTGCTGACAATCTCAACCGGTACGGTACCCAGATCTTCGCCGATCACCATGCACTGATGACGTTTACTCTCCAGCGCCAGGATCGACAGCAGATCGTCCACCGGATACTGAACATAGGCCCCATGATCGGCCGTTTCGCCATATGGGATCCACCACAGACGCAGCACGGACATTACATGGTCAATACGCAGCGCTCCGCAGTTCTGCATGTTGGCGCGCAGCAGGTCGATAAACGGCTCGTAAGCACGCGCAGCCATCACGTGCGGATCCATCGGCGGCAGCCCCCAGTTCTGGCCAAGCGGACCAAGAATATCCGGTGGCGCACCCACAGAGGCTTTCAGGCAGTAAAGTTCGCGGTCACACCAGGTTTCCGCCCCACCCTCTGCCACGCCTACCGCCAGGTCACGGTACAGACCGATAGGCATCTTGTAACCCTGGCTTACCTGCCAGCAGGCCGCGAACTGGCTGTACGCCAGCCATTGCAGCCACAGGAAGAAATCGACTTCATCAGCATGTTTTTTGCAGAAGGCTTTCACTTCAGGTGTATCAACGGTTTGGTACGCTTCCGGCCATACCGGCCAGCCCCAGCGCATTTCGTCTTCTTTTACCTGATAAGCATGTAAGGCATCAAAAGCAGCCTGCCAGTAAAGGCTCTCACCTTCCTGGGTCACAAACTGACGGAAAGCTGCCATCTGTTCGTCATCGCGCTTCGCAAAACCTTTCCACGTCAGACGCAGTGCAGCCATCTTCAGGGCGGTGACAGTGGCGTAATCCACCCAATCAGCGTTGCGCGCCTGTTTTAGCGCCTGCTGAGTGGTGCTGAGTTTCCACCAGTCCTGGGCCTCTTTGCTGTTTTTGAAGTCATCTAAGGCGTTAACGTCGATGTAAATCACGTTCAGCCAGCGGCGAGACGACGGGCTGTACGGGCTGGCGCTCTCCGGGTTCGCCGGATAGAGCGCGTGGATCGGGTTGAGGCCGATAAACGCGCCGCCGCGTTCACCCACATCTGCCAGCATCTTCTTCAGATCGCCAAAATCGCCGATACCCCAGTTGCTGTCGGACCGCAGCGTGTAGAGTTGCACGCAGGCACCCCACAGTTTCTTGCCTTCCAGCAGTGCCTGCGGCTCATAGCAGCGCTTTGGCGCGACGATCACCCGGCAGTGAAAACGCTGGTCTTCCTGGGTGAGCGTTAAGGTGTGGTAGCCCTCCGGCAGCTTCGCCGGAAGGGTAAATGGTTTGCCACCGGTGGCGTGACCTTTATGCTGATGCCCTTCTTCAGTCGTGAGCAGCCAGCTAAACTCGCCACGCCCTTCCACCGCCAGCGGCATCTTTTTGCCTGCGGTAAAGACCTTTACATTCGGCACCGGGGCAACCGGCGCTTTCGCGTCGGTTTTGGTTTTGTGCATGGCATCCAGCAGACGTCTTTTGGTGTCCGCACCAATAGATTGCGGTTTGCCGTGAGCATTGATGTAACTGAGGCTGATCCCCGCCGCCTGCGCGGCACTGTCCAGACGTTTGCTATCCATTGCGCTTCCTTAACGTTTTGCCTGCCAGATACGAGACTGATAATCGCGGATTGAGCGGTCAGAGCTGAACATCCCACAACGGGCAGTGTTCAGAATGCACGCACGGGTCCAGGCTTCCTGGTCGCGATACAGCACGTCGACCTGTTTTTGCGCTTCAACGTAGGCTGTGAAATCGGCCATCACCAGATACGGGTCACCGCCGTGTTTGTTCATGCTGTGCAGCATCTGGTCAAACGCATGTTTGTCGCCGTCGCTGTATTTACCGCTCTCCAGCTCTTTCAGCACTGCATCGAGCACCTTGTCTTTCTTACGCCATTTCACCGGATCGTAGCCTTTGGCTTTGATGGCTTTCACCTGCTCAACGGTATTGCCGAAGATAAAGATGTTCTCTTCACCCACTTTTTCGGCGATTTCGACGTTTGCTCCGTCCAGCGTACCCACCGTCAGCGCGCCATTGAGCGCCAGCTTCATGTTGCCAGTACCGGAAGCCTCTTTCCCCGCCGTGGAGATCTGCTCAGAGATATCCGCCGCCGGGATCAGCATTTCAGCCGCAGAGACACAGTAATCCGGCAGGAACACCACTTTCAGCTTATCGCCCACTTTCGGATCGTTGTTGATGGCTTCAGCAACCTTGTTGATTGCCAGAATGATGTTCTTCGCCAGGTAGTAGCCCGGCGCCGCTTTCGCACCGAAGAGGAACACGCGTGGAACGCGATCGGCTTTCGGGTTTTCGCGGATCTCTTTGTACAGCGCCAGAATGTGCAGCAGGTTCAGGTGCTGACGTTTGTATTCGTGCAGGCGTTTAATCTGGATGTCGAAAATGGCATTCGGGTTGATCTCAATCCCGGTACGCATTTTCACAAACGCCGCCAGGCGAACTTTGTTCTCTTGCTTGATGGCGCGGTACTGCTCGCGGAATTTCGCGTCGTCGGCGTATTTTTCCAGGTTCATGAGCTGGTCAAGATCGTTGGCCCACTCTTTCTTCAGGGTTTTATCCAGCAGCCCTGCCAGCAGTGGGTTGCACTGCTTGATCCAGCGACGTGGCGTGATGCCGTTGGTCACGTTGTGGAATTTGGTTGGCCACAGCTGATGGTATTCAGGGAACAGATCTTTCACCACCAGATCGGAGTGCAGCGCGGCAACGCCGTTAACCGCAAAGCCGCTCACCACGCACATGTTCGCCATGCGGACCTGCTTGTCGTGAACCACAGCCAGCTTCGCCCAAACCTCTTTGTCACCCGGCCAGGTCTTTTTCACCAGCACTTTAAAGTTGTCGTTAATCTTGTTGATTATCTGCATATGGCGCGGCAGCAGTGCTTTCACCAGCTTCTCGTCCCAGCACTCCAGCGCTTCTGGCATCAGGGTGTGGTTGGTGTAAGCGAAGGTGCGGCTGGTTATCGCCCATGCGTCATCCCAGCTCAGCTGATGCTCATCGATCAGCACGCGCAGCAGTTCAGGGATAGCAATGGTCGGGTGCGTGTCGTTCAGTTGGATAACTTCGAAGTCTGGCAGTTGCGCCAGCTTGCGACCCGCCAGATGGTGACGACGCAGAATATCGGCCACAGAGCAGGCGCACTGGAAGTACTGCTGCATCAGGCGCAGTTTTTTACCCGCCAGATGGTTGTCGTTCGGGTAAAGCACTTTGGTCAGTTTTTCGGCGTCGATCCCCTGCTGCTCGGCACGCAGGAAATCGCCATCGTTGAATTTGGTGAGGTTGAACGGATGCGCGTGCTTCGCCTGCCACAAACGTAGTGGCTGCGCCACGCCGTTACGGTAACCCAGCACTGGCAGATCCCATGCTTCGCCGCTAATGACAAAGCCCGGTTCCCAGTGTCCCTCTTTCGACACTTTACCGCCAATGCCCACCTGCACATCGAGCTGCGCGTTGTGGCGGAACCATGGGTAGGTATTGCGATGCCAGTCGTCCGGCGCTTCCATCTGATGCCCGTCAGCAAAAGACTGGCGGAACAGGCCGTATTGATAGTTCAAACCATAACCAATTGCCGACTGGCCCACGGTTGCCATTGAATCCAGGAAACAGGCTGCCAGACGCCCAAGACCACCGTTACCCAGCGCCGGGTCTATTTCTTCTTCCAGCAGGTCGGTGAGGTTAACGTCGTGCTCTTGCAGAACATCACCCACTTCCTGATACCAGCCAAGGTTCAGCAGGTTGTTGCCGGTCAGACGGCCAATCAGGAATTCCATCGAAATGTAGTTCACGTGACGCTGGCCTTTTACGGGCTTCGCCACCGGCTGAGCATCCAGCTGCTCTGCGAGCGCACCGCTCACCGCCTGCCACCACTGGTGAGGCGTCATCTCGTTTGCAGCATGTAGGCCAAAACGCTGCCACTGACGCGTCAGGGCAGCCTGGAATTGAGCTTTGTTAAAAGTAGGCTGTGACATAGGGAATCGGCATCCTGTAGAGAGAAAAAACATGTTGGCGCTAGTGTGCCTGGCTCATTTCACCTCTTCCTCATCCTGTCGGGGATTAGACAGGGAGGAGTAGTGGGGATGAGCATAAAAGTGTGATCAAGGCCACTCAGTGAGCATAGCCGGAGTGTGCCTGGATAGGGAAAAGATAACCTGGAAGGATGTCAAAAAAATGAAATGCAGTTTCGTAAAAAATTATTCCACGTAGAAATGATTACTTACGTAGAATAATATTTCTGCAATTAGGGAATCTCTAAGAACACTATTTAGCTTGCTCAACTTTACCGAAACTTTATTAACTCTGACGTCACTATACCTTTCTGAAACCAGTTTCAGTTTATTCGCACTACATGCATACAAGCCAGCATCCACGCGGCATGTGAGCCATTTTAAAAAGTTCCCCTCTTAGCCTGAATATTTTGTGACAGAGTGCAAATTCAGAGGCACAAAACCCAGACATAACTTGCAATAGTTCCCTTTCTGGCCGACCTTATATCTATTAATTACGAAGCGCAAAAAAAATAAAATTCCTCGTTCCCACAGTGAAGTGAAAACTATGTTGATTCCGTCTAAATTAAGTCGCCCGGTTCGTCTCGACCATACTGTGGTCCGCGAACGTCTGTTGGCTAAACTTTCCGGCGCGCATAATTTCCGACTGGCGCTGGTTACGAGCCCGGCAGGCTATGGAAAAACAACGCTCATTTCGCAATGGGCCGCAGGAAAAAATGATCTGGGCTGGTACTCCCTTGATGAGGGCGATAATCAGCAGGAGCGTTTTGCCAGCTATTTGATTGCCGCTATTCAGCAGGCAACCAACGGGCACTGCGTCACCAGCGAAGTGATGGTGCAAAAGCGCCAGTACGCAAGCCTGTCCTCCCTTTTCTCACAGCTGTTTATCGAACTGGCCGAATGGCATCGTCCGCTGTATGTGGTGATTGATGATTATCATCTGATTACCAACCCGGTTATTCACGAGTCGATGCGCTTCTTCCTGCGCCATCAGCCGGAAAACCTGACCCTGGTGGTGTTGTCGCGCAATCTGCCGCAACTGGGCATTGCCAACCTGCGCGTGCGCGACCAATTACTGGAAGTTGGCAGCCAACAGCTTGCCTTTACCCACCAGGAAGCCAAACAATTCTTCGACTGCCGTTTGACGTCCCCGATTGAGGCTTCCGAAAGCAGCCGCCTGTGTGATGACGTGGCTGGCTGGGCGACCGCGCTACAGCTGATCGCCTTATCAGCACGCCAGAACAACAGCCCGACACATCAGTCTGCACGCCGTCTGGCAGGGATCAACGCCAGCCATCTGTCGGATTATCTGGTGGATGAAGTGCTGGATAGCGTCGATCCTGCTACCCGTAATTTCCTGCTGAAAAGCTCCCTGCTCCGCTCCATGAACGACGCGTTGATTGTGCGCGTCACCGGCAGCGAGAACGGCCAGCTTCAGCTCGAAGAGATTGAACGTCAGGGCCTGTTCCTGACCCGCATGGACGACCCCGGCGAGTGGTTCAGCTATCACCCGCTGTTTGGCAGTTTCCTGCGCCAGCGTTGCCAGTGGGAGCTTGCCGTCGAATTGCCGGAAATCCACCGCGCCGCCGCCGAAAGCTGGATGGCGCAAGGTTTCCCGAGTGAGGCCATTCACCACGCGCTTGCCGCCGGTGATGCCAGCATGCTGCGCGATATTCTGCTCAACCATGCGTGGGGGCTGTTTAATCACAGCGAACTGACGCTGCTGGAAGAGTCCCTGAAAGCTTTGCCGTGGGAAAGCCTGCTGGAAAATCCGCGCCTGGTGTTGTTACAAGCCTGGCTGATGCAGAGCCAGCACCGCTACAGCGAAGTAAACACCCTGCTGGCTCGCGCCGAGCAGGAGATGGAAAGCGACATGGATACCACTCTGCACGGCGAGTTCAACGCGCTACGTGCACAGGTGGCGATTAACGATGGCGATCCAGAAGAAGCTGAACGCCTGGCGATGGTCGCGCTCGACGAGCTGCCGCTGGCAAACTTCTACAGCCGCATTGTGGCCACATCGGTTCACGGTGAAGTGCTGCACTGCAAAGGCGATCTCACCCGTTCGCTGTCGTTGATGCAGCAAACCGAACAAATGGCGCGTCGCCACGATGTCTGGCATTACGCGTTGTGGAGCCTGATTCAGCAAAGTGAAATCCTGTTTGCTCAGGGGTTCCTGCAAGCTGCCTGGGAAAATCAGGAAAAAGCCTTCCAGCTCATTCGCGATCAGCATCTGGAACAACTGCCGATGCATGAGTTCCTGTTGCGTATTCGTGCCCAGCTTCTGTGGGCGTGGTCGCGTCTGGATGAGGCAGAAAGTTCTGCTCGTCAGGGCGTGGATGTTCTCTCCAGCTTCCAGCCGCAACAGCAGTTACAGTGTCTGGCACTGCTGGTGCAATGCTCGCTGGCGCGCGGGGATTTGGACAACGCCCGCAACCACCTTAACCGCCTGGAAAACCTGCTCGGTAATGGCCAGTACCACAGCGACTGGGTATCGAACGCCGATAAAGTACGGGTGATTTACTGGCAGATGACCGGCGACAAAAAATCCGCCGCCAACTGGCTTCGCCAGACGCCAAAACCTGAATTTGCCAATAACCACTTCCTGCAAAGCCAGTGGCGCAATATCGCCCGTGTGCAGATCCTGCTCGGCGAGTTTGAACCTGCCGAAATAGTACTGGAAGAGTTGAACGAGAACGCGCGCAGCCTGCGCCTGATGAGCGACCTGAACCGCAACCTGCTGTTGCTTAACCAGCTCTACTGGCAGGCAGGGCGTAAAAACGATGCTCAGCGTGTGCTGCTGGAAGCATTACAGCTTGCTAACCGCACCGGCTTTATCAGTCACTTTGTGATTGAAGGCGAAGTAATGGCACAGCAGCTACGCCAGCTCATTCAGCTGAATACGCTGCCGGAGCTGGATCAGCACCGCGCTCAGCGTATTCTGCGTGAAATTAACCAGCACCATCGCCACAAGTTTGCGCACTTTGATGAGAACTTTGTTGAACGTCTGCTGAATCACCCGGAAGTGCCGGAGCTTATTCGCACCAGCCCGCTCACCCAGCGTGAATGGCAGGTGCTTGGACTGATTTATTCAGGCTACAGCAATGAGCAGATTGCCGGTGAACTGGCCGTGGCGGCAACCACCATCAAAACGCATATCCGAAATCTGTATCAGAAACTGGGTGTCGCACATCGTCAGGATGCAGTGCAACATGCGCAGCAGCTGTTGAAGATGATGGGGTATGGTGTGTAGGTTTTGTGTGGCCTGATGCCCTCACCCCAGCCCTCTCCCACAGGGAGAGGGAGAAAACATTAAAAAAGGCAACTTGCGTTGCCTTTTTGCATTTACCCTGGCCTGATGCCTTTCCCACAGGGAGAGGGCGAACAATTTGTAGGTCGGGTAAGCGCAGTGCCACCCGACACAACCGTTAGCACAGTTCCAGCTGCAAGTTATTATCTTTAATCACCTGCATCACACCCGCTGGCGGCATCACGTCGGTATACACCGCATCCACCATGCTGATGCTGCCCATATTCACCATCGCGTTACGGCCAAATTTAGAGTGGTCCACCACCAGCATCACATGGCGGGAGTTCTCAATAATCGCGCGCTTGGTGCGCACTTCGTGGTAATCAAACTCCAGCAGTGAGCCGTCGGTGTCGATGCCACTGATCCCCAGAATGCCGAAATCCAGACGGAACTGAGAGATAAAATCGAGCGTCGCTTCGCCAATGATCCCACCGTCGCGGCTGCGCAATTCACCGCCTGCCAGGATGATGCGGAAATCGTCTTTTTGCATCAGCGTGTTGGCCACGTTCAGGTTGTTGGTCACTACCCGCAGATTCTCGTGATCCAGCAGTGCGTGCGCGACCGCTTCAGGCGTAGTGCCGATGTCAATAAACAGCGTGGCCCCGTTCGGGATCTGGCTGGCAACTTTACGGGCAATACGCTCTTTTTCTGCCGTTTGCGTCGCTTTACGGTCGTGCCACGAAGTGTTGACGGAACTGGACGGTAACGCGGCTCCACCGTGGTGGCGCAGGATACGGCTTTGATCGGCAAGGTCGTTCAGGTCACGGCGAATGGTCTGAGGGCTGACGGCAAACTGCTCTACCAACTCCTCGGTGCTAACGTATCCCTGTTTTTTAACCAGTTCGATAATAGCGTCATGACGTTGTGTTTGTTTCATGAAATATCCCTGGAAATTATGTTCGTTTACGCGCATGGAGCGTGTCGGCAAAGGCCATCGCCAGCCCAACGGCCAGCCCGGTAACGTGTGCACCGTTAGCGATAGACATGCCAAACAGATCAAACCATCCGGCAATAAGCCATATTAACGCAAAGGTTATTAAACCGCGTTGCAGATAGATGCCGCTTTGTGGGTCACGCTCTCCCCGGAGCCAGACGTACCCCATCAGCGCATAGACCACACCCGATAACCCGCCAAACCACGGGCCGCTAAATTTGTGCTGCACATACCCGCTTAACAAGGCGCTAATCAGGGTAATGACAATCAGTTTTCCGCTGCCAAGCCGCTTCTCCACTGCACCGCCAAGATACCACCACCACAGCAGGTTAAAGAGGATATGCATCACTGAGAAATGCATCAGCGCATGGGTAAAGTAACGCCAGACGTCAAATTCCAGAGAGGGATCGTACGGCCATGCCAGGGCTATCATCACACTCTGGTCGCCCACCACATTCATTATGATGAACACCAGAATACAGGCGGCCATCAGCAGCAGGGTAAATGGCCCCGCTCGCTCACGCACGGTGGCAAGAAAAGGAAAGCGACGATAGTGCAATCCGCTGCCCGTATGGCCGGATTGCCAGCTGGCGGCCAGATATCGCGGATCGCCAGGGTTCTCAAGAAAGCGTGCCAGTTCGGCATTCACACGTTCAGCCTGGCTTTCATCTGCCAGCCAGACATCCGTTTGCGTATGTTGCTGAATGGTCAGGATAACGCCCTGCGTCGCCATGTAATCGACAAACGCCTGGGCAACGCGCGGGTTGGTAAAAGAGGTAATCATCAGCATTGCAACAGTCGCTTATTTCCACACAAAAGGGGACAGTATAGAGCGAATGGTATTAGCCGCCAAACGCGTGCTCAACTTCTGCCGGGAAATGGCGATGCCAGGCATCGAAGCCACCATCAACGCTATATACTGCGTCGTAACCCTGCTGGAGCAGATACTGCGCTGCACCTTTACTGCTGTTGCCGTGGTAGCACATGACCATCACTGGCGTTTCAAAGTCGTTATCGCGCATAAACGCACCCAGCGTGTCATTGGTCAGATGGAACGCGCCTGGCGTGTGGCCCATTGCAAAACTCTGCGGATCACGGATATCCACCAGCACCGCCGTTCCCTGGTGCATCTTCTGATGGGCTTCTTCTACGTTAATACATTCAAAGTGATCCATGGTGTTCTCTTTCGGTTGCTCAGGTTGGGTGCGCGCTGATGCCCTCACCCCAACCCTCTCCCACGGGAGAGGGGGAAAAGTTAGTCGCACTATTTTACCCCGTAGTGTACGTCCTGGCGGCGGGTAAACGCCATTATGTTATCCATATCACTCTAAATTGTTTTTTTGATGTTACCAAAAGCGCGTTCGTTTGCTATTATGAGCGATATCGAACATTTCTGAGCTTTAACGAAAGTGTGTGAGGGTGACATGGAAACCAAAGATCTGATTGTGATAGGCGGTGGCATTAACGGTGCCGGTATTGCGGTCGATGCCGCAGGACGCGGTTTATCCGTACTGATGCTGGAAGCTAACGATCTCGCGTGTGCGACATCGTCCGCCAGCTCAAAACTGATCCACGGTGGCCTGCGCTACCTGGAACACTACGAATTCCGTCTGGTCAGTGAAGCGCTGGCTGAACGCGAAGTGTTGCTGAAAATGGCACCACACCTGGCCATCCCGATGCGTTTCCGTCTCCCTCATCGTCCACATCTTCGCCCGGCGTGGATGATTCGAATTGGTCTGTTTATGTACGATCATCTGGGTAAACGCACCAGTCTGCCAGGTTCGAGTGGTTTGCGTTTTGGCTCAGAATCGGTCCTTAAGCCAGAAATCGTGCGCGGATTCGAATATTCTGACTGTTGGGTGGATGATGCACGTCTTGTGCTGGCGAACGCACAGATGGTGGTGAAAAAAGGTGGTGAGGTGAAAACCCGCACCCGTGCCACTTCTGCCCGCCGTGAAAACGGCCTGTGGATTGTCGAAGCCGAAGACGTGGATACCGGCGAGAAATTCAGCTGGAAAGCCCGCGGCCTGGTTAACGCCACCGGCCCATGGGTGAAACAATTCTTCGACGAAGGAATGCAATTGCGTTCCCCGTACGGCATCCGTCTTATCAAAGGCAGCCATATTGTCGTTCCGCGCGTTCATGCCCAGAAACAGGCTTACATCCTGCAGAACGAAGACAAACGCATTGTGTTTGTGATCCCGTGGATGGACGAGTTCTCCATCATCGGCACTACCGACGTAGAGTACAAAGGCGATCCGAAAAATGTCGAAATCGACGAGAGCGAGATCAACTACCTGCTGAAGGTCTATAACGCGCACTTTAAGAAACAGCTGGCACGTAACGATATCGTCTGGACGTACTCAGGCGTACGTCCACTGTGCGATGACGAGTCAGACTCTCCGCAGGCTATCACCCGCGACTATACGCTTGATATCCATGATGTAGATGGCCAGGCTCCGCTGCTGTCGGTGTTTGGCGGCAAGCTCACCACCTACCGCAAGCTGGCCGAACACGCACTGGAAAAACTGGTGCCGTACTACAAAGGCATTGGCCCGGCGTGGACGAAAGGGGCGGTATTGCCTGGCGGCGACATTGACGGCAATCGCGATGACTTTGCGGCGAAATTGCGTCGTCGCTACCCGTTCATCACCGAATCGATGGCGCGTCACTTTGCCCGTACCTACGGCAGCAACACGGAGTGGATCTTAGGCGAGGCGAAAGAACTTGCAGATCTGGGCGAACATTTCGGGCATGAGCTGTACGAAGCCGAATTGCGCTATCTGGTTGAGCACGAATGGGTTCGCCGTCTGGACGATGCTATCTGGCGTCGCACCAAAGAAGGGATGTGGCTTAATGCGGAACAGCAGTCTCGCGTGGCGCAGTGGCTGTTGCAAAACGCGGGGAAACGCGAGTTGTCGTTAGCGTCGTAATGCGATCGGTGCGGGCTGATGCCCTCACCCTGCCCCTCTCCCACAGGGAGAGGGAACAAACACTAAAAACGGCAACCAGGGTTGCCGTTTTGCTTTTATAACCTCACCGGATCAATGTGCCAAATCGAATCGGCATACTCTTTGATGGTCCTGTCCGACGAGAAGTAGCCCATATTGGCGATATTATACATCGCAGCATTGGTCCACTTCTCTTGATGACGATACAGTTCATCCACCCTGTCCTGGCAATCCACATAGCTACGATAATCCGCCAGCACCTGATAGTGATCGCCAAAGTTAATCAGCGAATCCACCAAATCACGGTAGCGGCTTGGCTCTTCAGGGTTAAACACTCCGGTCGCGATTTGCATCAGAACCTGGCGTAACTCTTCGTCCTGCTCGTAATATTCACGTGGTTTGTAACCCTTCTTACGCAGCTCCTCCACCTCTTCCGTCGTATTACCGAAGATAAAGATGTTATCTGAGCCCACGTGTTCGAGCATTTCGACGTTAGCACCATCCAGCGTGCCAATGGTCAGCGCGCCGTTCAGGGCAAACTTCATGTTACTGGTCCCGGAGGCCTCCGTCCCTGCTGTGGAAATCTGCTCGGAGAGATCCGCTGCCGGTATGATCAGCTGGGCCAGGCTCACGCTGTAGTTCGGGATAAACACCACCTTCAGCTTATCGCCAATATCCGGGTCGTTGTTCACCACCTTCGCCACATCGTTGATGAGGTGAATGATGTGTTTCGCCATGTAATAAGCGGAAGCCGCCTTACCAGCAAAAATTTTCACGCGCGGAACCCACTCGGCTGTCGGATCGGCCTTGATGCGGTTGTAGTGCGTAATCACATGCAGCACGTTCATCAGCTGGCGCTTGTACTCGTGGATACGTTTGATCTGCACATCGAACAGCGCTTTCGGGTTGGCGACCACATTCAGGTGCAGCGCAAGGTAAACCGACAAGCGTTTTTTGTTCAACAGCTTGGCTTCACGTACGGCTTTGTTCACCGTCGGGAAATCAATATGCTGTTCAAGCTCGCGCAACTGCCCCAAATCGGTACGCCATGTCCGGCCGATGTTGGTGTCCAGCACCTCAGACAACGGCTGGTTTGCCAGCGCCAGCCAGCGGCGCGGCGTGACACCATTGGTCACATTGCAGAAACGTGTCGGGAAGATCTTCGCAAAGTCAGCAAACAGCGACTGCACCATCAGGTTCGAGTGCAGCTCAGACACACCATTCACCTTGTGACTTATCACCACCGCCAGCCAGGCCATACGCACGCGACGGCCATTTGACTCATCGATTATCGATGTGCGGCTCAGCAGGCCAGTATCATTCGGATACTGCTCCTGAAGCGTTTTCAGGAAATAGTCGTTGATCTCAAAGATAATCTGCAAGTGGCGCGGCAGGATCTTACCCAGCATGTCCACCGGCCAGGTTTCCAGCGCTTCGCTCATCAACGTGTGGTTGGTGTAGGAGAACACCTGGCAAGTGACTTCAAACGCGTCATCCCAGCTGAACTTATGCTCGTCAATCAGCAAACGCATCAGCTCAGGGATCGACAGCACCGGGTGGGTGTCGTTCAGGTGGATGGCGGTTTTTTCGGCCAGGTTGTTGTACGTTTTGTGCAACAGGTAGTGACGGCTCAGGATGTCCTGAATCGTCGAGGAGACCAGGAAATACTCCTGACGCAGACGCAGCTCACGCCCGGAGTAGGTTGAGTCATCCGGGTAAAGAACACGGGACACGTTCTCGGAGTGGTTTTTATCTTCCACCGCCGCAAAGTAGTCGCCCTGGTTAAATTTACCGAGGTTAATTTCACTACTGGCCTGCGCGCTCCACAGGCGCAGCGTGTTGGTGGCGTCGGTGTCGTAGCCCGGGATAATCTGGTCATAGGCTACGGCCAGGATCTCTTCAGTTTCGACCCAGCGGGACTTTTTGCCTTCCTGCTGAATGCGTCCGCCAAAGCGCACTTTATAGCGGGTGTTGTGACGCTTGAACTCCCACGGGTTGCCGTATTCCAGCCAGTAATCCGGGGACTCTTTCTGACGTCCGTCAACGATGTTCTGTTTGAACATACCGTAGTCATAGCGAATGCCGTAGCCACGGCCCGGCAGCGCCAGCGTTGCCAGTGAATCCAGGAAGCACGCCGCAAGGCGCCCCAGACCACCGTTACCAAGCCCTGGGTCGTTTTCTTCGTCAATCAGCTCTTCTAAATCCAGCCCCATCTCTTCCAGCGCATTTTTGACGTCGTCATAAATACCGAGCGATAACAGTGCATTAGAAAGGGTGCGGCCAATCAAAAACTCCATCGACAGATAGTAAACCTGACGCGTTTCTTGTGAGAGCTGGGCGCGGTTGGAGCGCAGCCAGCGTTCGACTAAACGGTCACGTACCGCAAACAGCGTGGCGTTAAGCCACTCGTGCTTGTTGGCAATGACCGGATCTTTCCCAATGGTGAACATCAGCTTATAGGCGATGGAGTGCTTTAACGCCTCGACGCTGAGTGTCGGTGAAGAGTAGCTAAAAGGTGCATTCATATCAGTGACTCCGCCTCGTTACATCAAGCGTTGATAGAGATCGCGGTATGACTGCGCCGCAACGTGCCAACTAAAATCCATGGCCATCGCCTGGCGTTGAACGTAACGCCACAAAGAAGGACGGGACCACAATACGAAAGCACGCCGAATCGCCCTTAGAAGCGACCAGGCATTACTGTCTTCAAAAACAAACCCGCTGGCGATACCGTCCGCCAGGTTTTCCAGAGAGCTATCGGACACAGTATCGGCCAGCCCGCCCGTGCGTCGCACCAGCGGTAACGTGCCGTACTTCAGGCCATAGAGCTGAGTCAGGCCGCAAGGTTCGAAACGGCTCGGCACCAGAATGACGTCTGCGCCGCCCATGATGCGGTGTGAAAACGCTTCGTGATAACCAATTTGCACGCCTACCTGGCCTGGGTGTTCAGCCGCCGCCGCGAGGAAACCTTCCTGCAATACCGGATCGCCTGCGCCCAGCAACGCCAGTTGCCCACCCTGTTCCAGTAATCCCGGTAAAGCTTCCAGCACCAGATCCAACCCTTTCTGACTGGTCAGGCGACTGACCACGGCGAACAACGGTGCTTTGTCATTGACCTTCAGCCCCATCGCGATTTGCAGCTGACGTTTGTTTTCCGCTTTGTCTTCCAGGGAATCACGATCATAGCGGGACGCCAGCAGGAGATCGGTTTCGGGGCTCCAGATTTTCTCGTCGACACCGTTCAAAATCCCCGACAAGCGCCCTTCACGATGACGCTGGCGCAGCAGCCCTTCCAGACCGTAGCCAAACTGTGCCTCGGTGATTTCGCGGGCATACGTTGGGCTGACCGCCGTAATATGATCGGCGTAGTACAGCCCCGCTTTCAGGAAGGAAATTTGTCCGCCAAATTCCAGTCCGTGCATGTTAAAGAACGACCATGGCAGCTCGATGTCATTCATATGATGGGCGTAATACATGCCCTGATACGCCAGATTGTGCACCGTAAAGACAGATTTCGCCGGGTGGCCGCGCGCGGCAAGGTACGCGGGAGCCAGCCCCGCGTGCCAGTCGTGCGCGTGAACCACATCCGGGCGCCAGAAGGGATCCAACCCCGATGCCATCTCCGCCCCCACCCAACCGAGCAGCGCAAAGCGCTGCACGTTGTCCGGGTAAGCAAACAGATTGGTGTCGTGGTATGGACTCCCCGGTCTGTCGTATAAATGCGGTGCGTCAATCAGGTAAATTCCCACACCATTGTAATGTCCAAACAGTAGCGTGATGCGCCCGGCGAACGTTTCACGGCGGGTCACGACCTGAGCATCAGGAATACCGCGCCGGATATCTGGAAAAGCGGGTAACAGGACTCGGGCATCAACACCGCCGGCAATTTGCGCCGCAGGTAATGCACCAATAACATCCGCCAGACCGCCCGTTTTTAATAACGGGAACATCTCTGAACATACATGTAAAACCTGCATTATCGCTCCTGTTTGACATGCAATTTCCGCAGCATTTCCCGTGTTACCAACACGATCCCTTCTTCTGAACGGTAGAAGCGACGCGCATCTTCTTCCGCATTCTCGCCAATCACCATACCTTCAGGGATGACGCAAGCGCGGTCGATAACGCAACGGCGCAAACGGCATGAGCGCCCTACCCAGACATCTGGCAGCAATACTGCCGAGTCGATATTACAGAAAGAGTTCACGCGCACGCGTGGGAACAACACGGACTGCACCACCACAGAGCCGGAAATAATGCACCCGCCAGAAACCAGCGAGTTCAGCGTCATGCCGTGGCTGCCAGAGCGATCCTGAACGAATTTCGCCGGTGGCAGGGATTCCATATGGGTACGAATTGGCCAGTTCTGGTCGTACATATCCAGCTCAGGCGTCACCGATGCCAGATCCAGGTTTGCTTTCCAGTATGCTTCCAGTGTTCCTACATCGCGCCAGTACGGCTCCGAGTTCGGGTCAGACTGTACGCAGGACAATGGGAATGGATGTGCATAAGCCATGCCAGCTTTGGTGATTTTCGGGATGATGTCTTTACCAAAGTCATGGCTTGAGTTTTCGTCTTTGTCGTCCTCTTCGAGCAATTCATAAAGATAATCTGCATCAAAGATATAGATCCCCATACTGGCGAGCGATTTGGTTGGGTCGTTCGGCATGGTCGGCGGATTAGCCGGTTTTTCGACAAAGTCGATAATCTTGTCGTCTTCATCCACATCCATTACGCCAAACGCCGCCGCCTCAGCAACGGGCACAGGCAGACATGCTACGGTGCAACGCGCCCCTTTTTCGACATGGTCGATAAGCATGTGGGAGTAGTCTTGTTTGTAGATATGGTCACCGGCGAGGATCACGATGTATTCCGCGCCGTAGCGACGAATGATGTCGAGGTTTTGCGTCACCGCATCTGCCGTGCCGCGGTACCAGTTTTCACCGTGAACGCGCTGCTGAGCAGGAAGCAAATCGACAAACTCATTCATCTCTTCGCTGAAAAATGACCAGCCACGCTGAATATGCTGAACCAGAGTGTGCGACTGGTACTGAGTAATGACGCCAATTCGACGAATGCCGGAGTTAAGGCAGTTGGACAATGCGAAGTCGATAATACGGAACTTACCACCAAAGTGAACGGCCGGTTTGGCGCGTTTGATGGTCAAATCTTTAAGACGGGTACCGCGCCCACCAGCCAGTATCAAAGCAACTGTTTTTAATGGTAGCTGGCGCGCCAACATTAAGGGATCGTTCTTCTCTAATCTCACCATGACTAACTCCTTTTTTATCATCTCTGGAATACGCACACTCCGTGCGCAGGCCCATGCCAGACTGCCATTACGACCGGGTTATCCTCTCCGGCAAAAGGGGGAATGGCGTGCCACGCCCCATCAGGTAATACAAAATTAACCACGTCTTGCGTGGCGTTTAACGTGATAAGCCAGCGTTCCGAAAGCAGGATTTGCAGGCATGGCGCGCCGCTTTGCCACTCTTGTGCGCTCAGCGGTTGCGCCTCTTTGTTTAACCAGACAACATTGCCATCACCCTCTTCCCACCACTGATTTGCCGTCAGCGCGGGGATGGTCTGGCGAAGATGAATCAGTGCAGCTGTAAAATGCACCAGCCCGCTGTTCGCCTGTTCCCATTCAAGCCAGGTGAGAGTGTTATCCTGGCAATAGGCATTGTTGTTGCCATGCTGGCTGTGTCCATGTTCATCACCCGCCAGCAGCATCGGCGTGCCTTGTGACAACAACAGCGTTGTCAGCAGCGCATGGATGCTGGCGCGGCGTCTCTCGATGATGTCCTGACTACCGCCTAATCCTTCTATACCATGATTAAAGCTATGGTTATTGTTAGTGCCATCGCGATTCTCTTCGCCGTTTGCCTCATTGTGTTTCTGATTGAAACAAACGCAGTCGCGCAGAGTGAAACCGTCATGCGCCGTCACCAGGTTGACGGTGGCAGAAGGTTGTTTCCCATCGCGTTTAAACAGATCGCTGGACGCCGCAAAACGTCCGGCAAATTCCCCCAGCGACACACTTCTTTCCAGCCAGAAGCGGCGCGTGACATCACGGTAATGATCGTTCCACTCGGCAAATAACGGCGGGAAATTCCCCACCTGATAACCGCCATCGCCAATGTCCCACGGCTCCGCAATCAGTTTGACCTGCGAGAGCACTGGGCAGTTTTTTATCACCTCAAACAGCGGCGCCTGTTGGCTGAATGTCGGGGTCCGCCCCATCACCGAGGCTAAATCGAAACGAAAGCCATCGACATGGAACGTTTCAACCCAATACCTCAGGCATTCATACGCATAGTGCGTCACGGCAGGATGGCTGAGATTGAGCGTGTTACCGCAACCGGTCCAGTTGTGGTAATCGCCATCTTCCCTTATCCAATAATAGCTACGGTTATCAATTCCGCGCAGGGAGAGCGTGGGGCCATCAAGATCGCTTTCAGCGCTGTGGTTCAACACCACATCCAGAATGACCTCAATGCCCGCCTCATGCAGCGCCTTCACCGCATCGCGGAATTCATCCCGCGCCTTATCCGGGTGCGCCGCATAGCGCGGCTCAAGCGCAAACATCGCCAGCGGGTTGTAACCCCAGTAGTTGCTCAGCCCCAGTCGTTGCAGGCGCGGTTCGCTGGCAAAATGCGCTACTGGCAGCAGCTCCAGCGCAGTGATCCCCAGATGCTTCAGGTACGCAATCATCACCGGATGCGCGAGCGCCTTATAGGTGCCGCGGATCTCTTTGGGGATCGACGGATGCAGTTGCGTCAGCCCCTTGACGTGCGCTTCGTAAATCACGGTTTTGCCCCACGGCGTGCGCGGCGGTTCGTCACCTTCCCAGTCGTAGAGCTCGTTGACCACCATGCTTTTTGGCGCAACGAGCGCACTGTCGCGGTGATCGGGTTCGCCGTAGCCAACGTGTAAAACCGGGTCGTCAATCAGATCGCCTTCCACGCGGTGCGCGCAGGGGTCGAGCAACAGCTTCGCCGGGTTAAACCAGTGGCCTTGCTCTGGCTCCCACGGGCCATGAACGCGAAAACCGTAGTGCATTCCTGGCCGTCCTCCGGCCAGGTAGCCATGCCAGGTATCCCCTGTGCGTGCGGGCAGGTCGTAACGATGTTCGTTGCCTTCCCCGTCAAACACACACAGTTCCACCCGCTCTGCATGAGCGGAAAAGAGGGTGAAATTCACACCCTTTCCGTCAAAACTCGCCCCGAGCGGTTCGGGTCTACCTGCCGTGAGTTGCGTCATTCACCCTCCCGAACCAGCCAGATTGTGCTCAGCGGCGGCAACGTCAGGCTCAGTGAGTTCGGGCGTCCGTGGCTTTCCATCGCATCACTTTGCACCAGCCCGCCGTTACCCGTGTTACTGCCGTGGTAGTGCATGGAATCGGTGTTCAGTATTTCGCGCCATTTACCGGCCTGATTAATGCCGAAGCGATAATGCTGGCGAGGAACAGGGGTAAAGTTGCTGACGACAATGATCTCGTTGCCTGCTTTATCGCGACGGACAAAGGCCAGCACCGAACGTTCGTTATCGTCCACCACCAGCCACTCGAAACCGTATGCGTCGAAGTCGAGTTCATGCAGGGCTTTATGGTGGCGGTAAGTCAGGTTCAGGTCGCGAACCAGGCGCTGAACGCCGTGGTGCCAGTTGTCGCCGCCTTCGAGCAGATGCCAGTCAAGGCTCCCATCGTGGTTCCACTCGCGCCCCTGGGCAAACTCGTTACCCATAAACAGCAGTTTTTTGCCTGGGAAGGCAAACATCCAGCCGTAGTAGGCGCGCAGGTTGGCAAACTTCTGCCAGGCATCGCCAGGCATCCGGTCGAGAATGGATTTTTTGCCATGCACTACTTCGTCGTGCGACAGCGGCAGCATGAAGTTTTCGGTGTAGTTGTAGAGCATCCCGAAGGTGAGTTTATTGTGATGATACTGGCGATGAACAGGATCGAGCTTCATGTAGTCGAGCGTGTCGTGCATCCAGCCCAGGTTCCACTTGTACCAAAAGCCCAGACCACCCAGTGAAGAAGGGCGAGACACGCCAGCGAAGTCGGTCGACTCTTCCGCCATCGTGACAGCCCCCTCAACCTGCTCACCAATAATGCGGTTGGTGCTGCGCAGGAACTCGATCGCTTCCAGATTTTCGCGCCCGCCAAACTCGTTAGGGATCCACTCCCCTTCTTTACGGCTGTAGTCGCGATAGATCATCGATGCCACCGCATCGACGCGCAGGGCATCAATGCCAAAACGTTCAATCCAGTACAGGGCATTACCTACAAGATAGTTCGCGACTTCACGGCGACCGTAGTTGTAGATAAGCGTGTTCCAGTCCTGGTGATACCCTTCGCGCGGGTCACTGTGCTCATACAGAGGGGTGCCATCAAATTCGGCCAGACCAAAATCATCCGACGGGAAATGGCCTGGCACCCAGTCGAGGATCACGTTCAGCCCGGCGGCGTGTGCAGCACTGATGAAATAGCGGAAGTCATCGCGCGTGCCGAAGCGGCGTGTCGGCGCATACAGCCCGGTGGGTTGGTAGCCCCAACTGCCATCGAAAGGGTGTTCGTTAACTGGCAAAAGCTCCAGATGGGTAAAGCCCATCCATTTGGCGTACGGCACCAGTTGATCGGCCAGTTCGCGGTAGCTCAGCCAGAAGTTGTTATCGGTGTGGCGACGCCATGAACCCAGATGCACTTCATACACGGAAATAGGCGCATCAAAGCGGTTCGCCTGCTTGCGCTCCTCGCTCTGGGTGACCTTTTCCGGCAGGCCGCAAATCAGCGATGCCGTGTCCGGTCGCATCTGCGCTTCGAAGGCATACGGGTCGGCTTTAATGCGCAGCTTTCCGTGCGCGTCAATCATCTCGAATTTATAGAGTTGGCCGTTATTCGCGCCGGGGATAAACAGCTCCCAGATGCCGGTTTCGCGGCGCAGGCGCATCGGGTGACGACGGCCGTCCCAGTAGTTGAACTGGCCGACGACAGACACGCGTCGTGCGTTAGGCGCCCACACGGAAAAACGGGTTCCCGTGATACCGTCCATCGTGTCTGCATGTGCGCCCAGCGTTTCGTAAGGGCGCAAATGGGTCCCTTCAGACAGCAGCCATGCGTCCATCTCCTGTAAAAGAGGACCAAAGCTGTAAGGATCATCAATGAGATTTTGCTGGCCGTGCCAGACAACGGCGAGCTGATAACGGAAAGGGTTTTTACGGCGAGGCATTACGCCCGAAAAAAAGCCGCGTGAATCAAGGCATTCCAGATTGCCCACTTTACGCCCGGTTTTAGGTTCAATGACCCACACTTCTGTGGCATCCGGTAACAGCGCGCGGACTTCAAGCCCGGCGTCGGTACGGTGCATTCCCAGAATGGAAAAAGGGTCGGCGAAATGACCCGCAATAAGCGCATTAATCACGTCTCTATCCACACGATCAGACATGGTATTCATCCTGTTTTTTAGTAATCGCCCCTTTTTAAGCGCCCGGGTGCGATTTTTAATGTGACCTGAACGAAGCTCCTCTCTGCTTCGTCCTACCCTCAGGTAAGAAAGACTCTCCCTTAAAGCATAGCCAACGCTCTAAATGACTCCTGATAAAAAATAAGACATACGCGTTTACTCCATGTAGTACGCAAAAAAAGGGGTGACAATGCACCCCTGAGATTTAACAAATTATTACGCCAGCTGGCGAAGCATTCTGCGCAGCGGCTCGGCAGCGCCCCACAGCAGCTGGTCGCCCACGGTGAACGCGGACAGGTATTCCGGCCCCATGTTCAGTTTACGCAGACGACCAACCGGGGTGGTCAGCGTACCGGTGACTGCCGCCGGAGTCAGTTCACGCATGGTGATATCACGATCGTTCGGCACCACTTTCGCCCACGGGTTGTGCGCAGCCAGCAGCTCTTCAACGGTCGGAATAGACACATCTTTTTTCAGTTTAATGGTGAAGGCCTGGCTGTGGCAGCGCAGCGCGCCGATACGCACGCACAGACCGTCAACCGGAATGGTGTTCGCGGTTGCGAGGATTTTGTTGGTCTCGGCCTGGCCTTTCCACTCTTCGCGGGTCTGGCCGTTATCCAGCTGTTTGTCGATCCACGGGATCAGGCCACCGGCCAGCGGTACGCCAAAGTTATCTACCGGCAGCTCGCCACTGCGGGTGAGCTGAGTGACTTTACGCTCGATATCGAGAATAGCGGACGCCGGGTTGGCCAGTTCAGCCGCAACGCTGTGGTGCAACTGACCCATCTGGGTCAGCAGTTCACGCATGTGGCGCGCGCCGCCACCAGAAGCCGCCTGATAGGTAGCAACAGAAACCCACTCCACCAGTTCCTGCGCGAACAGGCCGCCCAGAGACATCAGCATCAGGCTGACGGTGCAGTTACCGCCAACAAAGGTTTTCACGCCTTTGTTCAGGCCGTCGGTGATCACGTCCTGGTTAACCGGGTCGAGAATGATGATGGCATCGTCTTTCATGCGCAGCGAAGAGGCCGCGTCAATCCAGTAGCCCTGCCAGCCGCTTTCACGCAGCTTTGGATAGATTTCGTTGGTATAATCGCCGCCCTGGCACGTGACAATAATGTCGAGTGCCTTCAGCGCTTCCAGATCGTAAGCATCCTGCAACGTGCCTGTGGTACCACCAAAGGACGGTGCAGCCTGGCCGAGCTGGGAAGTGGAGAAGAAGACCGGGCGGATAGCGTCGAAATCGCGCTCTTCAACCATGCGTTGCATGAGTACAGAGCCGACCATACCGCGCCAACCGATAAAACCAACGTTTTTCATAGCATTTTTTTCCTGGAGAGGTGTGTGCTGTTTGTGCAAACCAGTATTTAACTGGGATATGCTTCACATTACAAAATGCTGCCAAAGTCGCAAGCGAAATTAATCGATGATTGCCAGACAATCAGAAAAGCAGCTAATCATCAGAATGACCATAGAAAGTATCAGGGATAACTTACGATGAGTGAAATCATTTCCGCAGCGGTTTTATTGATCCTGATTATGGATCCACTCGGAAACTTACCTATCTTCATGTCGGTGCTAAAACACACCGAACCGAAGCGCCGCCGGGCAATTATGATCCGCGAGCTGCTGATTGCGTTGCTGGTGATGTTTATCTTCCTTTTCGCGGGCGAAAAAATCCTCGCGTTCCTGAATTTACGCGCAGAAACGGTCTCTATTTCCGGCGGGATTATCCTGTTCCTGATTGCCATTAAGATGATTTTCCCGAGCGCGGAAGGGAGCAGCAGCGGGCTACCAGCGGGTGAAGAGCCGTTTATTGTGCCGCTGGCGATTCCACTGGTTGCCGGGCCGACAATTCTGGCGACGCTGATGTTGCTGTCGCATCAGTATCCGAACCAGATGAGCCATCTGGTGATTGCCCTGCTGATTGCCTGGGGCGGGACCTTTATTATTTTGCTGCAATCGTCGCTGTTTTTACGTCTGCTGGGCGAGAAAGGGGTGAACGCGCTGGAGCGCCTGATGGGGCTGATTCTGGTGATGATGGCGACACAGATGTTCCTGGACGGGATCCGGGCATGGATGAAAGGCTAGCAAGGTAAATGCAAAACGGCAACCACGTTGCCGTTTTTAGTGTCTGCACCCTCTCCCCGTGGGAGAGGGCTGAGGGTTCCCCAGTCATTTTTGTCTTTATTCAGCGATGATATTACGCCATTGAAATAAAAGGCTTACAGCGGCGCCATGGTCCGGCTGAAAATCGCCGAAGAGTTTACGGAAGGCCGGGTTGCCAGGGTAGCGGCGGTGAGCTACCCTGGCACGTTCACGGGTATTGTGGTGATAGAGTAGCAAGGAAAATAAAGTGAACGGAATAACCACCTCAGCCTTATGTTCCCCTGTACACACAAAAAAGCCGGGTGGCGCTTGCGCTTACCCGGCCTACGATTTGAGATTCGGCATTTGAGGTTTTTGTAGGTCGGGTAAGGCGAAGCCGTCACCCGACAAATCCAGCCTCTGCGGCCTGATGCCCTCACCCCGGCCCTCTCCCACAGGGAGAGGGAGCAAACATCAAAAAGGCAACTTACGTTGCCTTTTGCGTTTTCCTTGAGAGGGAGAAAACCGGAGTTAGCTCAGCAGCGTAAACGCAATCATCCCGACAATTGCACCTGTTGTGCCGAGGATAGTTTCCATCAGCGTCCAGGTTTTCAGGGTTTGTGCTTCTGTCGCACCGGTGAATTTACCGAACAACCAGAAGCCTGCGTCATTCACGTGAGACACCACGATAGACCCACCTGCAATACAAATTGACAGCGCGGCCATCTGTGCACCGGAGTAATGCAGCTGTTCAATCACCGGCATCACCAGACCCACGGCGGTTAAACACGCCACGGTCGCAGAGCCCTGAATGATACGCACCGCAGCCGCCAGCACGAAGCAGGTTACCGCAATCGGCAAGCCCATGCCGGTCAGCGCTTCACCCAAAGCCGGGCCCACGCCAGAATCCACCAGCACCTGCTTGAACACGCCACCGGCACCGATCACCAGCAGAATAATACCCGCCGGTTGCAGCGCCGCACCGCAGATCTCCATCACCCGGTCTTTCGGCATCCCCTGACGCATCGCCAGGCCGTAAATCGCCACCAGACACGCCACCAGGATCGCCGTGAACGGATGGCCGATAAACTCAAACCATTCGTAGGCGGAAGACCCGGCCGGAACAAAGCGCGCAGCGATGGTTTTCAGGCCCACCAGTACCAGCGGCAGCAGGATCAGCGACAGGCTGAATCCGAAGGACGGCATTTTGCCTTCGCCCAGGTGCGGCTCGGTAATGTCATCAGGAATGTGCAGCTCAACATAACGGCTGATGAAATTGCCCCACAGCGGGCCGGCAATAATCATCCCCGGAATTGCCGCGCACAGGCCAATCAGGATCATCCAGCCAAAGTCAGCGTGCATCTGGGACGCCAGCAGCATCGGTGCAGGCCCCGGCAGCAGGAACGCTGCGGCGGCGGCCACGCCCGCAAACAGCGGAATAACCAGCTTCACAAGGTTGGTGCCGGTATGGCGCGCCATCGAGAATGCCACGCTAATCAGCAGCACCACCGCCACTTCGAAGAACAACGGCAGCGCACAAATCAGACCGGCCAGACCAATCGCATAGTGCGCGCGGCTGTGGCCGAAGGATTTCAGCATTTTGACGGCTATTTGATCGACTGCGCCCGTCTCATGCAAAATCTTGCCAAACATCGCACCCAGTGCCACGACAATCGCCAGGAAGCCCAGCGTGCCGCCCATCCCTTTTTCCATGGTCGCTGCGATTTTGTCGAGCGGCATTCCGGAAAACAGACCTGCACCAATAGAAACCACCATCAAAGCAACGAAAGCGTGCATACGCGCTTTCATCACTAAAAACAGCAGCAGCAAAACAGAACCTACTGCTGTTAAAACAAGCGTTAATGTACTCACAACTTACTGCCTTTTATTAATAACCTCGATGGTGCTGGCAACAACACCTTCCAGTGACTGATCGATATCAACCACTAAGACATCTTTTTCATCCGAACCCGGCTCCTGCAACGCTTCAAACTGCGTCACCAGCATCTGGGTTTTGAAGAAGTGACCTTTGCGCGCCTTCAGGCGGCTTTCAATCACCTCGAAATCACCTTTCAGGTAGATGAAAGAGAGGTTCGGGTTACCGTCACGCAGCAGGTCGCGGTAGGTTTTTTTCAGCGCGGAACACACAATCAAAGAGACTTTGTTGGTGCGCTGCATCGCGAACGCAGCGTCGTTCAGCGCCTGCAACCACGGTTTGCGGTCGTCGTCGTTCAGCGGTTCGCCTGCGGCCATTTTGGTGATGTTGCTGCGCGGATGGAGGAAGTCGCCATCAAGAAACGCGGCATGAAGTTGATGCGCCACTTCGCTGGCAACGGCAGATTTACCGCTACCGGAAACGCCCATCAGGACGTAAACGTGGTGATCATGATTAGTCGTGCTCAAAGGGAGTCCCTCAGTCAATTGTTACGGGTAACTGTTATCGGTAACATTGTCCTGCCGGGGCAAAACAGAAGCAATATCCAAACGTGCGCGAAGTGAATAAGTGTGAGCTACTTCAAATTTGTCAGGTTAAATAGATCCACCTGGTGACAAGGTGAAACCTAAATCTAACATTTTAGGGGTCACAACCTCACCACGAATGCGCGCCAGCAGGCGTTCTGCGCCAATACGACCCATGCGTTCACGCGGTGTCAGGACGCTCGCCAGACGCGGCTCCATTACCTGGCCAATGTCATGGCCGTGGAAACCAGCAATCGCCATATCATCAGGGATTTTCAGCCCCAGACGCTGACATTCGAACGCCGCACCGACCGCGAGGTCATCGTTGGTGCAGAAAATACCGTCCAGTTGCGGATACTCGCGTCGTGCCTGGCGCATCAACTCAATACCCGACGTATAGGAAGAGGACTGCTCCACCATCACACTGTACGGGGTTAAGTTTGCGTCGAGCATCGCCTGCTCGTATCCCTTCTGTTTGATGATAGTACGTTCATCAAGACGCGCACCCAGGTAGGCCACATGGCGATGACCGCGGGCGATGATCGCCGCGGTCATTTGACGCGCCGCTTCGAAGTTATCAAACCCGACGGCGATATCGAGGCAGGGCGACTGGCTGTCCATCAACTCCACCACCGGGATGCCGGCCACTTCAATCATTTTCAGCGTGCGTGGGGTGTGAGTACGCTCGGTTAAAATCAGGCCGTCGATGTTCCAGGAAAGCATTGATTCAAGACGTTCTTCTTCCAGTTCCGGCTTGTACCCGTAGTGCGCCAGCATGGTCTGATAACCAAACGCATCGGTCACACTTTCGATACCGCGTAATACTTCGGCGAAAACCTGGTTGGTCAAGGAAGGAAGCAAGACACCTACCGCGCGGCTGGTGGCATTGGAGAGAATATCGGGTGCGCGGTTGGGGATATAACCCAGTTCATCGAGGGCAGCGGCAATCTTGCCACGCAACGCCACGGAAACCTGTTCCGGGTTACGTAAAAAACGGCTGACCGTCATTTTGGTCACACCGACGCGATCGGCTACATCCTGAAGTACGGGGCGTTTCTTTTTCATCGTCCTGAGAAATCTTAAGTGATAGATTTTCTCAGTTTATCACGGACAAAGCCCATCCTTCCCCTTTCAGAGGGAAGGATGGGCAATTATTTATGAATTATCAAACCGGCGGCAGATCGAACAGCAGAATTTCGCTTTCGCTGTCGGCATGAACGGACAGTGCCTGCTCATCCCAGATTGCCAGGCCATCAGCCGTGGTGGCTTTAGTACCGTTAATGGTCACTTCACCTTTCACCACCTGGATCCACACGCGGCGGTTGGCAGCAATCTGATGCACAGACTGTTCGTTTTTCGCCAGCGCCCAGCGATACAGTTCCATATCCTGGTTCACTTTCAGGGAACCTTCACGCGCATCCGGGGACAGCACCAGCTGTTTGCCCTGCTCTGCGTCGAAACGACGCTGTTCGTAACGCGGCGTGATGCCGGTTTTTTCTGGAATGATCCAGATTTGATACAGGTGCAGTTTTTCCGTTTTGCTTGGGTTGTACTCAGAGTGACGCACCCCGGTACCCGCGCTCATAATCTGGAACTCGCCCGCCGGAACCTGCTCTTTGTTGCCCATGCTGTCCTGGTGCTCAACCGCCCCTTCCAGCACATAAGTCAGGATTTCCATGTCTTTGTGCGGATGGGTTCCGAAGCCCTGGCCTGCGTCAATCACGTCGTCGTTAATCACGCGCAGTGCAGAGAAGCCCATGAAATTCGGGTCGTAGTAATCAGCAAACGAGAATGAATGCCATGAGTCCAGCCAGCCATGATTCGCGTGACCACGTTCGTTTGCTTTGCGTAAGTAGATCATTGTTTTCACCCTTAGTTCGTTTCGATGGAGTAAGTGTGGACGTAAACGGCCTGGGATCATAGAGGGTGAAAATTGACTCCTCTGTTCAAAAAATATGAATAATTACAGAGGAGCCATTTTTACTTATCTGGCGAGGGTTATCGTGGCAGGAGAAGCCTGTGCAAAGGCCCGTTCAAGGATTTCAAGGTTGGTCAGAACTTCAGTTTCCTTGACGTAATTCGGCGCGCCGTTGCTGAGGGTGTCAAACAACGCATCGTACACGCGGCCATAGTCGCCCGTTTCAGGTGCCAGTTCTTCCCTGACCGTTACGCCATCGTCATTCACGTACTCCAGCACGCCCACGGAATCATCCGCCGCAAAACCGGGATCGCCCGGCATGATATTGGCCTTCAGGCTGGTTTCCTGCTGGTCAATGCCGTACTTGATAAACGACCCTTTCGTGCCATGGACGATGAATTTCGGATAGTCGATTTTCACCAGATGGCTGGTTTTGACGATGGCCTTCAGGTCGCCGTAAAACAGCTGCGCTTCGAAGGTATCGTCCGGGTTGGCTTTATTACGAAGGCTGCGGATGTCATAGGCCACGTCACCCGGGCGGCCAAACAGAGAGATAATTTGGTCCATCGTATGCACGCCCAGGCCATAGAACGCGCCATCCTGCGGCTGGCCGGGTTTGGTTTCCGCCACCGGACGGAAGTAATCAAAATGGCTTTCAACCTCAACGATATCACCGAGCTTGCCGCTCTCAATCGCCTTTTTTGCCGTCAGGAAGCAGCTGTCAAAACGGCGATTCTGGTATGGCGTGACGATCAGCCCTTTGCTTTTCGCCAGCGCAAACAGGGTTTTCGCTTCGGCAAGCGTCGGGGTGAACGGTTTTTCCACCAGCACATTTTTCCCGGCTTCCAGCGCGCGTTTTGCGTAGTCGAAATGGCTGTCAGCGTGGGTACAAACGATAACCAGTTTGACCTGCGGATCGCTTAAGACTTCATCAAGGTCGCTGGTGAAATGAATATGGGAATACTGCGGGGATTGCTCTTCAGGTTTCGCGCTGCGGCGGTAGACGTGGGCAACGTGCCAGCGGTCTTTACGGTTGAGAACATACGGCAGGTGATACCGGGTGGTGCTTTTACCAAATCCAATAAATGCGCAATGTAGGGTCATGGCTCAGTCCTTTTGGAAGGTTACTGGGACTTACCATAACAAAAAAAAAGCCAGCTAGAAGCTGGCTAAAGTAATACTGGAAGCAATGTGAGCAATGTCGTGCTTTCAGGTTCCCGTAGCGGTTCTCCTGAATGCGAGACAATAATAATCATTCTCATTCGCACTTGTCCAATACTTTTTGCAAAAAATAGCGGTTGACTCAAGTTTTAAAGTCACTGATGTTGAAAGAGACATTAACCCACAGAGGACGAAGGAATGAGTGAGATAGTGATACGCCACGCTGAACCGAAAGATGCCGAAGCATTACGCCAGAATTATATGCATCCGGAGGTGTATCACGACACGCTACAACTACCTCATCCTTCCCTTGAGCATTGGCAGGAACGCCTTATCCCTAAGCCTGGCCAAAAACGCCTGGTGGCCTGCATCGACGAGAAAATCGTCGGCGATCTGGCGCTTCAGGTGGAAGCAAGCCCGCGCCGCAGCCACGTGGCAACCTTTGGTATCAGCGTTGCAGCACAGGCTCAGGGGCGCGGAGTCGGCAGCGCGTTAATGCGTGAGATGATCAACCTTTGCGACAACTGGATGCGCATCGACCGTATTGAGTTAACGGTGTTTGCTGATAACCCGCCAGCGCTGGCGTTGTACCGGAAATTTGGTTTCGAAATTGAGGGTACGGGCAAGAAATTCGCGCTGCGCAACGGCGAGTATGTGGATGCCTATTATATGGCAAGAATGAAGTGACACACTCCCCTCACCCCGGCCCTCTCCCCATAGGGGCGAGGGAGAAAAGACCCCACCGTGCAATCCCCTCTCCCCTATGGGGAGAGGGTTAGGGTGAGGGGAATAATCAGTACCCTGCCGTTAAATCATCCACCGAACGCGGATCCGATGCCCCAAACAGCGCACCGTCCGGCCCGACCATAATGCTCTGGGTGCTGCCCATCGCCTCTTTCACGGCCACTTTTTGCCCGCGCTGCTCCAGCAGTTTGAGGGTGTCCGGGCTAAAGCCCTTCTCAACGCGCAGCTCATCCGGCAACCACTGATGGTGGAAACGTGGGGCGTTAGTGGCTTCCGCCACGTTCATCCCAAAATCGATACTGTTCACCACCATTTGCAGCACGGTCGTGATAATACGGCTGCCACCAGGGCTACCGGTCACCAGCCAGGTTTTACCGTCTTTCACCACGATAGTGGGCGACATAGACGACAGCGGACGTTTCTTCGGCCCGACGGCGTTGGCATCACCACCCACCAGCCCGTAGACGTTTGGCACGCCCGGTTTGGCAGAGAAATCATCCATCTCGTTATTCAGCAGAATACCGCTGTTACCCGCCACAATCCCGGTACCGAAGGTGGTGTTAAGCGTGTAGGTCACCGCCACCGCGTTACCGTCTTTATCCACTACCGAGAAATGCGTGGTCTGGTTGCTTTCATACGGTGCCAGCTTGCCGGGGCGGATTTCACTCGACGGTTTAGCTTTATTGATATCAATCTCATCAGCAATGGATTTGGCATAGGCTTTGTTGGTCAACGCCTGCCACGGCACCTTCACAAAGTCCGGGTCACCAAGATATTCCGAACGGTCGGCGTAGGCGCGTTTTTCCGCCTCCGCCATCACCTGCATGGCATCCGCGCTGCCGAAGCCAAACTTGTGCATATCGAAGTTTTCAAGAATGTTGAGGATCTGCACGATGTGGATCCCGCCGGAAGACGGCGGCGGCATAGAGAACACCTGATAACCACGATAGCTTCCGCTAATCGGCTCGCGCTCAACCGCCTTGTACTCAGCCAGATCCGCTTTGGTGATTAACCCGCCGTTCTTTTGCATCTCTTCGGCAATCTGGTCCGCTATCGCCCCTTTGTAAAAGGCATCCGGCCCGTGCTCCGCAATCAGCTCCAGGCTTTTCGCCAGGTTTTTCTGCACCAGCCTGTCGCCTTTTTTCAGCGGCTCGCCATCTTTCCAGAAGATGGCCTTACTGTTTTCATGATTCGGGATCACTTCGCTGCCGTAGGTTTTCAGGTCGTCAGCCAGCGCATCGTTTACCACAAAACCGTCTCGCGCCAGTTTAATGGCAGGCTGCACCACTTTATTGAGCGGCATCGAGCCGTATTTTTCCAGCGCCAGGGAGAAGCCTGCCACCGTACCCGGCGTGCCGGATGCCAGGTGCGACGTCAGCGATTTTTTGCTGTCCGGGTTGCCCTGGTCATCAAGGAACATATCGCGGGAAGCCTGATTCGGCGCCATTTCGCGGAAGTCGATGGCCGTGGTTTTGCCATCTTTGGTGCGCAGCATCATAAAGCCGCCACCGCCCAGGTTACCGGCCTGCGGGTGCGTTACCGCCAGCGCGTAACCCACAGCCACCGCCGCATCTACCGCGTTCCCACCCTGCCTGAGAATATCCACGCCTACTCGCGTGGCCATCGCATCAACCGATGCCACCATGCCATGCGTCGCCCGCACGGGATGAAACACATCTTCCTCCACGCCGTAGGACACTGGCGGAGCGGCTGGCGGGTTCGCCGCCACGCTAAATGTGCCGCTGGCCATTAACGCCGCGATTGCAATCCAGCGCAAATATGTTGGTTTCATAGTTATTGTTCTCCAGGTGAAGGGATCCATATGCCCGGGTTAAGCCTGGTTCACAACTCCTAAAAAATCATTGTTATGCTGGATCCGGGGTAAACTTAAGAAAAGCCTCAGAGGGGGAGAAAACCATGAAACGATTACTGATCCTGGCCGCATTGTTACCTTTTGCTGCACTTGCACAGCCACTCAACACCATGAATAACCCGAACCAACCGGGCTATGTCATTCCGAGCCAGCAACGTATGCAAACGGAAATGATGGGCCAACAGCAGCAACAAAAAGGGATGCTCAACCAGCAGTTGAAAACGCAAACCCAACTCCAGCAGCAGAGCCTGCAAAATCAAATGAATGCCAATACTCAACGCATTCAGCAGGGTCAGGTACGTGAACAACCGCTGCCAAATCAAAACGGCGGCATGTTAGGCGGGGGAACAACGCAGAGTAGCGGACAGCAGCATATGCTGCCGTCGCAGTCGAATGGCAGTATGCTTAATAATCCGCAGAATTAAAAGCCGGGCCAATCTGGTCAATGGCGTCAGTGCAGATGCTATCCACACCCCAGCGTAGCAGTTCGGCTGCACGCTGGGGTTTGTTGACGGTGTAGACCAGAATATGCAGCCCCGCCGCTTTTAACATCTTCACCCGCGCTTCATCCAGCAGCTTGTGGTTCAGGTGAATCGACACGCAGGCTAAACGCGTGGTTAGCGCGTGCCAGTCTTCACGCCACTCATCCAGCAGTAACCCGCGCGGCAGTTCCGGTACGGCCGCCTGAGCCGCTTCCAGCGCGTCAATTTCAAACGACGAGAGTAACGGCGCGGTCATCCCTTCCCACAGTTCGCGTGCGGCCAGGGCAATCACCTTGCCGGTTATCGGCCCGGTGCCGGTGGTCGGTTTGATCTCAATGTTGGCCATCATCCCGTGTTGACGACAGCGGTCGGCCACTTCCGCCAGCAGCGGCAGTGGTTCGCCTTTGAATTCGCCGCTGAACCAGCTTCCGGCATCCACTTTCAGCAGGTCGCGCCACGGCAGCTCACCCGCGACACCCCAGCCGTTGCTGGTGCGTTCAAGGTTGTCATCGTGCAGCAGAAAAATTTCGCCGTCTTTCGACAGCTTGGCGTCGAATTCGATCATCGTGTGACCATAACGCGCACCGGTGTCGATGGCCGCCAGGGTGTTTTCCGGCGCCAGTTTACCGCCGCCACGGTGGGCGACGATGTGGGGATAAGGCCAGTTACTCATATGCGTTGTCCTGTTTCACCGTCAAATAAGTGCAGGTGATTTTCCGGCAGATGCAGCCACAGCGTGCTGCCTGCTTTAGGGCGTTCCTGATGTGCCAGACGCACCACCAGTTTTTGCTCGCCCCAACGTCCGTGCGCCAGGTTGTCTGCACCCAGCATCTCCAGCGTGTCCATCACCAGCGGCACGCCGCCTTCCGCCTGAGAGGTCAAGCCAATATGCTCCGGGCGGATCCCGAGCGTCATTTTACGCCCGGCGTAGCCACGATAGTACCAGTTGACCGGCAAAGCCATACCGCTTTCCAGCTCAAAATGGGTACCCGCGCTGCTGATACGCCCTTCCAGCAGGTTCATTGCCGGGCTGCCGATAAAGCTCGCCACAAAGCGGGTGGCCGGTTTTTCGTACACTTCAACCGGGGTGCCAATCTGCTCGGCGATCCCTTTATTCATCACCATCACGCGCTGGGCAAGCGTCATCGCTTCGACCTGGTCGTGGGTCACGTACAGGGATGTCGTTTTAAGACGATGGTGCAACTGTTGCAACTCAAGGCGCATCTGCACACGCAGCTTGGCATCCAGGTTTGAGAGCGGTTCATCGAACAGGAACACCGCCGGGTCACGCACGATAGCGCGGCCCATTGCCACGCGCTGACGCTGGCCACCGGAAAGCTCGCGCGGGCGGCGTTTGAGAAGGCCGTCCAGCTCCAGAATACGGGCCGCTTCTTTGACGCGCTCATCGATATGGCTTTTACCCATACCGCGGATTTTCAGCCCCCAGGCCATGTTCTCTTCCACGCTCATGTGCGGATAAAGCGCATAGTTCTGGAACACCATCGCGATACCGCGGTCTTTTGGCTCCATTTCGGTGACGCGCTGGCGGTCAATCCAGATATCGCCGGATGTCACGCGCTCAAGCCCCGCCACCATGCGCAGCAGCGTCGATTTGCCGCAGCCTGACGGGCCAACCATCACGATAAATTCTCCGTCCGCCACGTCGAGCGTTAACGGCTGAATGACCTGGGTTTTGCCGTCCCAGCTTTTGGTTACTGCCTGAAGTTTTAAACCTGCCATCTTATTTCTCGCTATCGACCAGGCCGCGGACAAACGCGCGCTGCATGGCTAAAACAATGACTACGGGTGGGATAAGGGTGAGCAGCATTGCCGCCATCACCTGGTTCCAGAGGGTGGTGCCTTCGCCGGTGGCGATCATGCCTTTGATGCCCGCCACGGCGGTGCCGAGGTTGACGTCCTGGATAATCAGCAGCGGCCAAAGATACTGGTTCCAGCCGTAGATAAAGGTGATCACAAACAGCGCCGCGAGGTTGGTTTTCGACAGCGGCAGCACGATGTCGCGGAAGAAGCGCATCGGTGAAGCGCCGTCGATACGCGCGGCTTCAATCAGTTCGTCCGGCAGGGTCATAAAGAACTGGCGGAACAGGAAGGTGGCGGTCGCCGAGGCCATCAGCGGCAGGGTTAAGCCCGCGTAACTGTCCAGCATCTTGAGGTTGGCGATCACTTCCACCGTTGGGAAAATACGCACTTCCACCGGCAGCATCAGGGTGATGAAGATCATCCAGAAGAACAGGTTACGCAGCGGAAAGCGGAACCAGACGATGGCGAAAGCCGAGAGCATCGACACCGTGATTTTGCCGACCGTAATGCCGAACGCCATGATGAAGCTGTTAAGCATCATCAGCCAGAACGGTGCGCTGTTGGCGCCCACGCCCTGGGTCCTGATGGTTTTCATGTTCTCGAACAGATGCCCGCCCGGGATCAGCGTCATGGGGGTGTCGAACACCGCTTTGGTATCAAGCGTGGCGGCAACAAAAGCCACGTACAGCGGGAACAGAATGACGATGATGCCCAGAATGAGCATGGTATGGCTGAAAATCGTCAGCCCGCGACGGTTCTCAATCATTGGTAGCGCACCTTACTTTCGACATAACGGAACTGCACCACCGTAAGGATGATGACAAGGAACATCAGCACGACGGACTGCGCGGCAGAGGCCGAGAGATCCAGGCCGGCAAACCCTTCGCGGTAGATCTTATAGATAAGCGTGGTGGTCGCCTGCACCGGGCCACCGGCGGTGGCGGCATCGATCACCGGGAAGGTGTCGAAGAAGGCGTACACCAGGTTGACCACCAGCAGGAAGAAACTCACCGGGGCGATCAGCGGCAGCGCCAGCTTAAAGAAGCGACGGATCGGGCCTGCGCCATCAATCGCGGCCGCCTCAACCAGCGAGCGCGGAATGGATTGCAGCGCGGCAAAGAAGAACAGGAAGTTATAGCTGATCTGCTTCCATACAGAGGCGAACACCACCAGAAACATCGCCTGGCCACTGTTCTGCGCGTGGTTCCAGTCGTAGCCAAACTCCGCCAGAAAATGGGTAATCAGCCCGCGCCCCGGGTTAAACAGGAAGATCCACAGCACGGCGGCGACGGCAGGCGCAACAGCGTATGGCAGCAGCATTAACGTCTGATAAATACGGCTGCCACGCACCACATAATCCACCAGCGCGGCAAAGAACAGCGAGGCGACAAGGCCGCTCACGGTCACCAGGGTGCTGAATTTGATCGTTGTCCAGAAGGCGTCGATATAGTAGCTGTCATGCCACAGGGCTGCGAAGTTATCCAGGCCAACGAACTGGCTGGAAAGGCCAAATGGATCAACGCTTTGCACCGAGTACCACAGCGCTTCGCCCGCAGGCCAGATAAAGAAGATGACGGTGATGACCAGTTGCGGCGCGACCAGCAGATACGGCAGCCAGCGCGAACGGAACACCGGACGGGATGATGACATAGGTTAGCTCAGGTTGGTTTCCCCTCACCCTAACCCTCTCCCCAAAGGGGCGAGGGGATAATTACACCCTCTCCCCTTTGGGGAGAGGGCCGGGGTGAGGGGTAAGGTTTTAATTACGATTTGGTCGACTGCTCAAAGCGGCGCAGCAGCTGGTTACCACGTTCTACCGCTGAATCCAGCGCCTGCTGTGGCGTTTTCTTGCCGGTCCACACGCTTTCCAGCTCTTCATCGACGATGGTACGGATCTGCGGCATGTTGCCCAGACGCAGACCTTTCGTGAACGGCAATGGCGGCTTGTTCAGCATCTGACGCGTGGCGATATCCGCACCCGGGTTCTTGTCATAGAAGCCCTGCTGACGGGTCAGGTCATACGCGGCTTTGGTGATTGGCAGGTAGCCGGTCTTCTGGTGCCATTCGGCGGCATTTTCTGGCTTCGCCAGGAAATCCAGGAACTCGGCAACGCCTTTGTAAGTCCCGTTGTCTTTACCTTGCATCACCCACAGGCTTGCCCCGCCGATGATGGCGTTCTGCGGTGCGCCTTTCACGTCAGCGTCGTAAGGCATCATGCCCACGCCGTAGTTGAATTTGGCGTAATGACGGATATCCGCCAGCGAGCCGGAAGAGGCGGTAGTAATGGCGCAATCACCGTTGTAGAACTTCTCGGTGGATTCGTCTTTACGGCCGAAGTAGCTGAAATCGCCCTTCTTGTTCAGTTCTTCCAGCAGCGCGATGTGTTTCACCTGCTCTGGTTTGTTGAACTCCAGTACCGCGTCAGTGCCGTCGAAACCGTTGTTTTTGGTGGCAACCGGCAGGCCGTGCCAGGCGCTGAAGTTCTCAATCTGGATCCAGCCCTGCCAGCCACTCGCATAACCACACTTCATCCCCGCGGCTTTCAGCTTCGCGGTGTACTCAGCCAGATCCTGCCAGGTTTTTGGCGGCTGCTCTGGATCTAAACCGGCTTTCTTGAAGGCGTCTTTGTTGTAGTACAGAACAGGGGTGGAGCTGTTAAACGGCTGAGACAGCAGGTGGCCGGTTTTGGAGTCGGTGTAGTAACCGGAAACGGTCGGCACGAACTGGGATTCGTCGAACTTGATACCCGCGTCTTTGAACACTTCGTACACCGGTTTAATGGCTTTAGAAGCCATCATGGTGGCGGTGCCGACTTCATAAACCTGTAACAGTGCAGGCGCGTTGCCGGTACGGAAAGCAGCAATGCCCGCACTCAGGCTCTGCTCGTAGTTACCTTTGTACACCGGCACAATTTTGTAATCCGGGTGGGTGTCGTTGAAACGTTGCGCCAGGGAGTCAACTTCTTTACCCAACTCCCCTTCCATGGAATGCCAGAACGGAATGGTGGTGACAGCCATTGCGTTCGTCGCAAAAGCCAGACCAATTGCCAGACCCAAAGCTGTGTGTCGTAACGATGTCATTGTCATCTCTCTTATTGTGCCGGATGCGCGATATCACGCGTTTTATGCTCGCGAGGTAACATGACATGCTCGAATGACAGAAAAATAACTGTTTATTTACAGAATGATGACAACAAAGCGTCAGGGGGATGATGGTTGTGTGAAGGGGATTGGGGTTTGGTTGCGGTCTGGTGCCCTCACCCCGACCCTCTCCCTC